>CAZHLO010000157.1:1229-2993 GCA_964533385.1 uncultured Dehalococcoidales bacterium
GTCTTGAGGGTTCAACTGGAGGGGAAGCAGGTTTTATCTGCCGCCGAGTTTTTGAGGGGGCAGAGGGAGTTCCTAGGAGCGGTATTGCCGTTGCCTAGAACTGGCGGTTAGGCTATAATTTTAATAACAGCAAGGTGGTGAACGAAGATGCTTTGGTATTTGCTTTTTATGGTACCCCCCTTAATCTTCATGATTTGGGCGCAGGCAAGGGTAACATCGGCGTATAACAAGTATTCCAAGGTGCGCAATATGAGTGGGCTGACCGGGGCGCAGGCAGCCCGGACCCTGCTGGAGTATAATGGTCTGCGCGATGTCACGGTTGAGGGCGCCAGGGGACGGCTGACCGACCACTATGACCCCAGGCGTAAGGTATTGCGCTTGTCGGCCGCTGTCGCCGGCACTCCTTCAGTGGCGGCGCTGGGCATTGTTGCCCACGAGGTAGGGCATGCCGCCCAGGATAAATTAGGCTATGCCCCGATGAGGTTCCGCAGTGCCCTGGTGCCGGTAGCCAACCTGGGAAGCAGCTTCGGCTTTATCTGTGTTATTCTCGGTCTAATTCTATTTGCCTTTAATGTTGCCTTTGGGGAAACTCTGGCGTGGGTAGGGGTATGCCTGTTTGCCGCTGCGGTGCTTTTTGCCCTGGTCACCCTGCCGGTGGAGTATAATGCCTCAAGTCGTGCCCGCCAGATGCTACAGGCAACGGGGCTGGTCTCGGTTAAAGAGTATCAGGGAGCCAGCGCTGTGCTGTCAGCGGCGGCCCTGACCTATGTAGCGGCTTTGCTCCAGGCAGTGGCTCAGCTTTTCTTCTTTATCCTGCTGGTAGGGGGCATGGGGAGAAGGTCGTAGGCTCACCTTCGCCAAGCTGATATTCCTCTGTTGCCTCAGTTAACCCCAGCCTGTATAATCTGCATAACAAGTAGAGGAGGCTTTTTGTCTTTGCCCGAGGACCTGAGTCAGTTTGCTACCCTGGTGGATGTTATCGCTAGGTTGCGAGCGCCTGACGGCTGCCCCTGGGACCGGAAGCAGACCCATGCCTCGCTGCGGAAAAACCTGCTTGCCGAGTGTTATGAGGTACTGGAGGCTCTGGACGAGGGGGATTCAGCAAAACTTCGTGATGAGCTGGGCGACCTCTTGATGCAGATTGTGCTTCATATCCAGATTGCCACTGAAGCTGGGGAATTTGAGCTGGGGGATGTGGTAGAGAGCATCAACGCCAAGCTAATCCATCGTCATCCCCATATCTTTGGCTCCAAAAAGGTTAAGGGTGTTGAGGAGGTGGCGCACAACTGGGAGGTGCTGAAGGGGGAGGAAAGAGAGGGTACTTCTATACTGGAAAGTGTCCCCAAGCAGATGCCGGCTCTGGGTTACAGCCAGGAAATCCAGCGCCGGGTGGCTCAGGTTGGCTTTGACTGGAAGGATGTTGGCGGGGTTATTGACAAGCTGGTTGAAGAGGTTAGAGAGTTTAAGCAGACTGATAGCCAGGAGCAGAAAGCCAAAGAGTTTGGCGACCTGTTGTTTACCCTGGCTAATATTGCCCGCCGGCTGGGGGTAGATTTAGAGGCAGCATTAAGACAGGCAAACCGCCACTTTTATAAACGCTTTGCCTATATGGAGAAGCTCTGCCGTAAGCGTGGGCTAAACTTTGCCGACTTATCCTTTGATGAGCAGAACGCCCTGTGGGAGGAAGCCAAAAAGAAGGTAAAATAAAAAATCGGGGCGAGTGGATTTGAACCACCGACCTCAGCGTCCCGAACGCTGCGCGCT
>CAZHLO010000158.1:0-2988 GCA_964533385.1 uncultured Dehalococcoidales bacterium
ACCCGAGACCGCCTATTCGCTGATGTCTCCTGGCAGGGGGCTGAATTTACCGTGGTTGATACCGGCGGTCTGGAGGTGAGACCAAAGTCGACCATTGCTCGGGGAGTCAAAGGGCAGGTAGAAGTGGCTATCGCCGAGGCTGATGTTATTATTTTTTTAGTCGACACGAAGGATGGAGTGGTGCCATCTGACCTGGAGATTGCCCAGATGCTTCGCCTTTCCGGCAAGCCCATCGTCATAGCGGCTAATAAGGCAGATAATGCCAGGCTTGCCAGTGAGGCGGTAGAATTTTATCAGTTGGGGCTTGGCGAGCCATTGCCTATTTCCGCCTATCATGGTCGGGGCACGGCTGAACTACTGGATGAGGTTATCTCCCTGCTGCCGAAACCCAAGGCGGTTGAGGCTGAGGCGGAGATTATGAAGCTGGCTATTGTCGGCAGACCCAATGTGGGCAAATCAACGCTGCTCAATGCCCTCTTGGGTGAGGAGCGGGCTATTGTTGATGAAGTCCCAGGCACCACTCACGATGCTATAAATACCCTACTTGACTTTGATGGGCAAAATGTGATACTTATTGATACCGCCGGAATCAGGCGGCGGGGCAAATGGGGGAAAGGAGTAGAGCGGTACAGTGTAATTCGTGCCCTGCGGGCTATTGATGAGGCTGATGTCGTCCTGCTGGTCCTCGATGCCACTGAGCTAGTTACATCTCAGGATGAGCATATCGCCGGTTATATTCAGCAGGCGGCTAAGGGGGTTATACTGGTAGTCAATAAGTGGGACCTGGCGGTAAATAAGAATATGGTTGAAGGTAATAGGTATATCAGGAGCAGGCTCAAGTTTATGCCCTATGCACCGGTGGTGTATATTTCAGCCAAGTTTGGAGAAGGGGTGGATAAGGTGATGCCTCAGGCGTTTGGGGTATACCAGGAGAGGCTCAAACAACTGCCTACTGCTGAGGTTAACCGTGTGGTTCAGCAGGCGTTAGCGGCTCATAATCCGCCAAGGAAGGGCTCTAAGCAGCTAAAGATTCTGTATACTACCCAGGCTGGGGTCAACCCACCAACCTTCGTCTTTTTTGTCAACGACGCTAAGTTAATACATTTTTCCTACCGGCACTACCTGGAAAATAAACTACGCCAGGCATTCGGCTTCGCTGGCACTCCCTTTCGTTTAGTCTTTAAGACCAGGGGTGAGCCATGATAATTGTAATTATCAAGTTTATCGCTGTAGTGATACTGGGTTACCTTTTGGGCTCTATTCCTTTTGGTTACATTTTGAGCCGGCGGCAGGCTAAGGTGGATGTTAGGCAGTATGGGAGTGGCAAGACAGGGGCAACCAATGTGCTCCGCACCGCTGGTCGTAAGTCAGCCCTTTTGGTAGCTGCCTGTGATGTGTTAAAGGGAGTGCTGGCGGTGGTATTCGCCGGCTTGATAGTGGGTAAAGACTACCTGGTGGTGGGTAACTTTGGTCTAGGCTCGCTGGTTGCCCAGGTTCTGGCAGCTTTAGCCGCTATAATTGGACATAATTGGTCAGTATTCCTCAGATTTCGTGGGGGTAGAGGCGTGGCTACCTTCTTCGGCGGCTTAGTTGCCCTATGTCCACCAGCAGCCTTATTTGGCGGTGAAATTATAATTATTGGCGCTGGCTTAACCAAATACGTATCTTTGGGCTCTATTGCTGGGGCAGTAGGTAGTTATGCCATATTGGTCCCTCTTACCATTTTCAACGGCTTCCCCGTAGAGTACCTCTTTTATGCCCTGGTGGGGGCAATAATAATCTTGGTTATGCACCGGGATAACATCCGTCGCTTGATATCGGGCAAAGAGCGCAAGTTCGGCGAGAAAGCTGAAGGGGTGGATTCACCTTCCTCCAACCGCAAAAGGGGGGCAAGGTAAGGTATGTCCAGGGTTGCCATTATTGGCACCACTACCTGGGGGGTAACCCTGGGGGTGGTATTAGCACGTAATGAGGTGGAGGTCAGGCTGTGGGCACGGACAGAGAAAGAGTCCGCTGAACTAAAGAATGCCAGGCATCATTCCGAGGTGCTTTCCGGCGTCCTCTTTCCTCCTCAGCTATCAATTACCACCTCACTACCTGAAGCCTTAGCCGAGGCCAGGGCAGTAATCCTGGCGGTGCCCTCCCAGAGGATGCGGCAGAATATAAAATCAGCGGTTGACTACCTTGATGGTTCAATGTTGGTAGTGAGTGCCGCCAAGGGTCTGGAGATTGATAGTAACAAGCGGATGTCCCAGGTAATTGCCGATGAGATAAACCCTAGCCTTTGGCCTAATATTTGTGTTCTCTCCGGACCTAATTTATCGGCGGAGATTCTCCGTGGCCTACCGGCGGTGGCAGTGGTGGCTGCCTGGAATGAAAGTGTAGCCAGAAAGGCTCAGAAGCTACTAAATACCCCCAGCATCTGTCTATATACCAATACCGATGTCATTGGCGTGGAACTGGGGGGAGCACTGAAGAATATTATCGCTCTGGGCGCGGGCATAGCTGACGGGCTGGGCTATGGTGACAATGCTAAGGCGGCGTTAATTACCCGTGGTCTGACTGAGATAACGGCTCTGGGAGTCGCCCTGGGGGCAAATCCGCTCACCTTTTCCGGGCTAACTGGTTTGGGCGACCTCATCGCTACCTGCGCTAGCCCGCTGAGTCGTAATCACTATGTGGGGGTAGAATTAACCAAGGGGCGTCCGCTGGAGGAAATACTCAAATCAATGAACGGTGTGGCGGAGGGGGTAAGCACCACCGTTGTTGCCCGTAATGTAGCCCGCCAGTTTGAGCTGGAGATGCCTATTACCGAGAAGATTTATCAGGTACTCTACGAAGGGCTTGACCCTCGTCAAGCCGCCTTGGAGCTGATGGAAGCTGAAGCCAGGCATGAGCTGGTGGGGCGAAGGTGGCAGTTATTCTCCCTGTTTAGGCGCTGAAGATTGTTTTAGAGACCCCGCTTTAGAAAATCCCTTCCATTTTTTG
>CAZHLO010000159.1:0-2978 GCA_964533385.1 uncultured Dehalococcoidales bacterium
TAGCTAGCCAGAATATCCACCTATACCTCACTAGACTGAAATACATTGAGATATCGCTTACCGGTAATGAATTAATACGACTGGGTGTAGAGCCCGGTCCTCACATCAAAGAAATAATAGAGCTGCTACACAAAGCCACACTGGATGGGGAAATAACCTCCAAACAGGACGAAGTGGAGCTGGTTAAAAGCTGGCTAGCGACAAAACAGGGATAACTCCCCTACTCCACCCTCTTAAATTTACTATGTGGCGCACCGCAAACAGGGCATTTCTCCGGGGCTTCCCCGGCTATGGTATTGCCGCAGACCTGGCAGACAAAGTAAGGCTCAGCCTTTGGCTCCTGCCCTGCCTTAAGAGCCTCAAATGCCTTCTGGAACAGGGCGTGGTGGATTTTCTCTACTTTGTTGGCAAATGTGAAACTGGTCTCAGCCATTTCTTCTCTCTCAGCCCTTGCCTCCTCAATGAAAATGGGATACATAGTCACAAATTCGTATTCTTCCCCCATGATGGCTGCTCTCAGACTGTCCTTGGTTGACCCAATGCCTCCCATAACCTCAAAATGATTGCGGGCGTGAACCGTCTCCGCCTCTGCCGCCGCCCGAAACAGCCTGGCTACCTGAGGATGCCCCTCACTCTCCGCCTTCTTGGCAAAGAACAAGTACCGCCGGTTGGCTTGACTTTCCCCGGCAAAAGCCTGCTGCAGATTTTCCTGTGTCTTACTCATCTGACACCTCCCAATGTCAATCTACCTCTTTTTCTGCCACGGCTTATACTGGCGGTCAATGATAAGGTCTTTCTTACCGCCAACGCCAGCTATGTCTGCCCTGAGCCTGGGTAGCGCCTTCAAAGCGCAAAACAGGGGAAGGACCAAGGAATACACAATGACACTCAGCTCCCCACCAAATAGCCAGATAATCAAAGGAAGAAAGACCAGTCCCACCCCTGCCGCCAGTCTCATATTGCTGGTAATCAAGACAACTATCACTATTATAGCGAAGCTAATGGCAAACGGAATAGGAGACAGGGCAAGGAGCACACCCAGGGTAGTAGCCAGCCCCTGCCCTCCCTTAAACTTAAGCCAGACCGACCAGTTATGCCCCACCACCGCCGCCAGGCCAACAGCAAAGACCCAGGGCAAGGAGAGACCCAGCCACTGGGCAACGAGAACTGCCAGTGCGCCTTTAGCTATATCAGCAAAGAGAACGGTAAAGCCGGCGGCAGTCCCTACCTCCCGTATGGTATTCAATGCCCCTATATTGCCCCCGCCCACCTTCCTGATATCCACCCCCTTTACCAGACGACCAGCAATATAGGCGCAGGGAATAGAACCCAAGAGATAACCAATAATGATAGCCAGAATTATGCTTCCTGCCACTTTAACTCCTTAACCCTATTTTATCCCAAATAGGCTGTTCATTCTACCTGTTCTACAGATGCCGGCGTATCAGTCAGATAAGATTCCAAGCCCTGCTGCCGGCAGCGCGTATACAAATTCTCAGCCTGAGCCTTATCCTCCACCAGGGTAAACAGCGTTGGTCCCGAGCCCGCCAAATGGACATGTGAAGCGCCCAGCCTCACAAAATGCTCTTTATAGGCTTTCAGCTCGGGGAGGAACTCAAAGGCAACATTCTCAAAGGTGTTGAACAGCATTGATGGCTTAAATTCCCCGCCCTCATTTAACACCCTTATAAATTCTTCTGTAATCTGCCCGTCGGTATAGTGGTTGGGTTTCAGGCTGGCATAAAGCTGTCTTGTTTTCTCCGCCATCCGGGGCACGGGAGGCATAAGCAGGACAACCCACCTATGGAGTAATGAAGGCAATGGCGTCACCCTCTCCCCCCTCCCCTCCACCAGCGCCGTACCCCCGTAGAGAAAGAAAGCCACATCTGAACCCAGCCTTGGTGCCAGCTCAATTAGTTCCGCCGGCGACAAGCGCAACTTCCAGAGCCCATTAAGTCCCTGCAGGGTGGTGGTGGCGGCACTCGAGTCCCCACCCAACCCCGAGGCTAAAGGTATGCGCTTGCTGATTTCTATCCTTGCCCCTTTAGAGAACCCCCTAACCTGCTGAAGCAGAGTGGCTGCCCTTGATACCAGGCTCTCCTCCGCAACAAAGTCGGGATTATCACAGCTAAACTGGAGCTTACCACTTAAGCGGAAACGAAGGCTATCACACAGGTTTATGGTCTGGGTGACGCTGCGGATTTCATGAAAGCCGTCAGGGCGCTTGCCCAGAACCTCAAGGGTCAGATTAATCTTTGCCGGTGCCAGAAGGGTTAGCATCTTTCCTTTTCCTCAAAAACCCGCCACAGCCGCGCCCACTCTTCCAGGGTAAGGGTCTCAGCCCGCCGCTGTGGGGCTATATCCGCCCTTTCTAACAGGGGTAAAACCTCACCCTTGGCTAGCCGCAGACCCTGAGCCAAGGAATTGACCAACTGCTTACGGGGAGCGGCAAAACCAGCCCGCACCAGCTCAAAAAAGCTGCCTTCATCAACCGTCACCGTCGGCTGGGGATACAGGTCAATACGCAGTATCGCCGAATCAACCTCCGGAGGCGGATAAAAGCATTGCGCCGGGACATAGCTGATTATTCTCGGTTCACCGTAAAACTGGACGCTGACACTCAAGAGGCTCATATCACCAGCCTCAGCCACAATCACCTGCGCCACCTCCTTTTGCACCATCACTATCATCGTCTGCGGCTTAGCTGAAGCCTCAAGAAAATGGCGCAGGACGGGAGCGGTAATATAGTAGGGAAGGTTAGCCACTACCTTATAGCCAGCCGGCTTTTGTAGCAAATCCTCTGGCTTAATTTTGAGCACATCGTCATTGATGATAGTAATATTATTAAATGAAGCCAGGGTCTGCTTCAGCAGAGCCGCCAGCTTATTATCCAGCTCAATAGCGATTACCCAGCCAGCTCGTTGAGCTAGCTCCCTGGTCAGGATGCCCAAGCCCGGACCTATTTCCACAACAACATC
>CAZHLO010000160.1:0-2964 GCA_964533385.1 uncultured Dehalococcoidales bacterium
ACACCTCTCTATTCGTCGGCAGCGTCAGATGTGTATAAGAGACAGCTTCTGAAGAGTCGCCAGGTTGCGGTGTCGGTGCAGAAGCTAGACCCCTATCTTAATGTTGACCCAGGGACAATGTCCCCCTACCAGCATGGCGAGGTATTTGTTACCCAGGATGGCGCCGAGACTGACCTTGATTTGGGCAATTACGAGCGCTTCATTGATATTAACCTTAGTGCCGAATCAAGCGTTACTTCAGGTCAAATCTATAGCGCGGTTATTGCCAAGGAGAGACAGGGCGATTTTCTGGGAGGGACTATTCAGGTGGTGCCTCACGTTACCACTGAGATAAAGGAACGCTTCAAGCGACTGGCTGAGAAATCAAAGGCTGAGGTGGTTATTATCGAAGTCGGTGGCACCGTAGGCGATATTGAGGGACAGCCCTTCCTGGAAGCTATCAGGCAGATGCGAAACGATGTGGGACGGGATAACGTGCTCTATGTCCATGTTACCCTCCTCCCTCACCTTAATTCTACCCAGGAGGTAAAGACCAAGCCTACTCAGCACAGCGTTAACGAGCTGAGGCGTATCGGTATTCAGCCTGATATTATCGTCTGCCGCAGCGATTACCCCATCTCGGAGGGGATAAGGGGGAAAATATCCCTTTTCTGCGATGTGGAACAAAAGGCAGTCATACCTCTGCCCACGGTATCTACGATTTATGAGGTGCCGCTGGTCCTGGAGGAGGAAGGGTTGGGACAACTAATCGTGGACAAGCTCGGGCTTAAACCTCGTCAGCCGGACTTAAGCCAGTGGCAGGAGCTGGTCAACCTTATCAAAACGCCCCGCGAGCCAGTTAATATCGCCCTGGTGGGGAAATATGTAGAACTAAGGGATGCCTACTTCTCCGTCCGGGAGGCGCTACACCATGCCGTCCTTTATCATGGGCGGGATATTAAGCTCAACTGGGTGCCGTCAGAGACGCTGGAAGGTGACGGGAACTATTCGGTATTGCGCTCAGCCCAAGGTATTATCGTCCCCGGCGGCTTTGGCATTAGAGGGATAGAGGGCATGATAAAGGCCGCCACCTACGCCCGGGAGAACGACATCCCCTACTTCGGGCTGTGCCTGGGGATGCAGGTGATGGTAATTGAGTTTGCCCGCTACGCCCTGGGCTCAAACAAGCCAAACTCAACTGAATTTGATGCCAAAACCCCCTATCCAGTTATTGCCCTTCTCCCCGGACAGAAGGGCAAAGGTAAGGGAGGCACCATGCGCCTGGGTAATTATCCCTGCCAGTTGCTTGACCGCAGCCGTGCCGCTCAGGCCTATGGCCAGAACCTGGTCTACGAGCGCCATAGACACCGCTATGAATTTAATAATAAATACCGTAAGCAACTGGAGAAGGCAGGGATGGTCTTTAGCGGGTTATCCCCTGATGGCAGGTTGGTTGAGGTCTGCGAGCTAACCAGACACCCGTGGATGGTAGCCAGCCAGTTTCACCCCGAATTTACCTCCCGCCCGGGACGCCCCAACCCTCTTTTCCGCGATTTTATCGGTGTTGCCAAAGATGTACTGAGAGAAGGGGCGCAACCATCGCTACCCCTTTCCCCAGTTTATGATAGAATACCCCCACTTAAAGGAGGTATAAAATGATGGGCACTAGGGGAAAAATAATCTCCTTCGTCTTGCTTATGACTCTAATGGCTACGCCCCTAGTCGGCTGCACCATCAATCGGGCGCCAAACGCCGATTTCCTCTACTCACCAGTCTCTCCCGCCGCCGGTGACACCATCTTTTTTACCGATAATTCCACCGATGACAAAAATATAGTTTCCTGGGCTTGGGATTTCGGGGATGGGAATACATCTACACTACAGAATCCGTCTCACTCCTTTGCCAGTGCCGGAATATATACCGTTAGTTTAACCGTTACCGATAATGATGGAGCGTCAGATACCGCTACCGCGAACATAACCGTGTCATCGCCGGTACTAATCGATAAGTGGGATGCTATCGAGATATTGGTAAAAGAGATAATACCCCCTGCCTCTGCCTACGAAAGGATTTCGGCATTTATGCTGTCCGAGCCACTGCGAGGAGGTGATGTTGTTACCTCGGAAAGCGGTGAGGACTATCCCATAGACGCTAATACCTGGTTCATCTTTATCGATGACCAGCCACAGGCATTTTATGCTCATAATGCCCGATACGTTTTCATGGATGCCGTAACCGCCGACTATGATATTGTCAATGAAAGCTGGCCACCCGATATAAATGGTTTCTCCATGTGGGATACCCAGAATCTGGGTAGAGGGCATCTCATTGAGGTCTGGTCTATCTTGGATAGCCCGGCACCTATTTCGAGCGGCATCAGCGATGCCCCCAGCGGCGATTATGGGGATGCCCCAGACGGTCAGCTGGAACTTTACTATGGAATTGTAGGTCATTTCCCCACCCTGTTTCACACCACCAACAGTCACTTCGGTCGCCCAGGAGGACATGCCCTCAACGTGGGCGAAGAGACACTGGGAATAAATGTGAGTGCTGAGATTGATGCCATTGACCCCAATGACCCGGACGGAGTGCCCAACTTGGTTGATGCCGACAGCGATGAGAGAATGTATGCCATCATGGAGGGCACCAAAGCCAGGCTGGCTTTTACCGTTACCGTTAGTCCGAACGCTCCAGATGTAGCCCGATACGCCAATGCCTTGATTGATTTTGACCAGAGCGGAAACTGGAGCGCCGGTACCAGCGGAATAGAGTGGGTGGTGGTGAACCTAGGGGTAGATGTTGACCCCGGCGACTCGGAAACAATAATAACTCCAGAGTTCTCCTGGGGAAACAAACTGGTACCTCCCTCAGAGGTATGGATGAGGGTAGCGCTAACCAGAGAGGAAATTGATGAAGCCCTGTTCGCCAACGTGGGGGGCTGGGATGGAAGCGGACAATTTGGCTACGGTGAGTTTGAAGACCACT
>CAZHLO010000161.1:0-2927 GCA_964533385.1 uncultured Dehalococcoidales bacterium
AAGCGAGGCGGCGGCTCTCCCGGGAGCAGGGCACCATCATCAAGGACTGGGGAGGCAGAATCCCTGTTTCTCTGGTCTACCCCAACTCCTACTATCTGGGCATGTCCAACCTCGGAATCCATGCTCTATATCGCCTGCTCAATAGCTATAATCAGGTTGTCGCCGAGAGAGCCTTCTGGGAAATAGAGAACAGAGACAGGCGCCTGCCTCCTCTGTCCCTGGAATCTCAACGACCGCTCTCTGATTCTGCCGTGGTTGCCTTTTCCATCTCCTACGAGCTTGATTATTTTAATGTCGTCCATATTCTTAAAGCCAGCGGCATACCCTTATATGCTGCCGACCGCGATGAGAGGCACCCCCTGGTTATCGCCGGTGGTCCCTGCATCATCGCTAACCCTATGCCTTTGTCTCCCTTCTTTGACTGCCTCTGTATTGGCGAAGCCGAGCCGATAGTCCCGGCGGTGCTCCCCGTCATAACTGGGGGCATTGGAGGCAGGCGAGGCGACCTGCTCACATCGCTAGCTTCGCTGCCGGGTATATATGTCCCGCAGTATTACTCAGGAAAGCCAGTGGTCCGCCAGTGGGCAAAAAACCTTGACGATTTTCCGGTTGCCTCGGTCATATTCACCCCTGACACCGAACTGGGCGATTTATATCTCATTGAGGTGGAGCGGGGCTGCAACTGGGGCTGCCGCTTTTGCCTTGTCAGTAACGCCTTCAGCCCCATGCGCTACCGTTCTATAGACAGTCTCATCGCCCAGGCGAAAGAAGGTCTCAAATACCGAAAGCGCCTGGGGCTGGTTGGAGCGGCCGTCTCCGACCACCCCCAAATAGAGGAGCTGCTGCTCAAATTGGGTCAGATGGGGGCTGAGCTCTCCATCAGCTCACTACGGATGAGACCTCTCTCCCGCATTGTTTTAAGAGAGCTGGCTAAGGGAGGCACCCGAACCATTGCCCTTGCCCCTGAGGCTGGCTCCCAGCGCCTGCGCCAGGTGATTAAAAAAGGCATCTCCGAAGATGACATCCTAGGGGCGGTGGGGAAGGTGGCGGAGCTGAGGGTAAAGCAGGTCAAGCTCTATTTTATGATTGGCTTGCCCACGGAGACCGAGGAGGACATAGAGGAGATTATAAAACTGACCTTAAAATGCAAAGGCATCCTTGATAGGCAGCAAACTGGCTGCCGCCTCCTGCTCAATATCTCTCCCTTTGTCCCCAAGGCGGGTACACCCTTCCAGTGGCTGCCGATGACCCAGCCCTCTATCCTGAACCAACGTTTGTCCCGGCTCAAAAACAGTCTGATGCCAAAAGGAATCAAGCTTAATAGTGAAAGCCCAACCTGGAGTCAGGTTCAGGGGGTTTTGGCTAGGGGGGATATAAAAATAGTTGGGGTTCTGGCAAATATAGAAGAGGTATCGCTATCCGGCTGGCGTAAAGCGGTGGAGAAAAGCCAACTGGATATTGATTTCTATGTTCATCAGAGATGGGATATTAATCAAAAGTTGCCGTGGGATATGATAGACCTAGGTATCAAACCGGCTCAGCTTGAACTTGAGCTGGATAGAGCGCTAGGAGAGTAACTCGGTTACCACCTCATTTATTTCCCGCCCATCGGCTCTGCCCTTGAGCTGAGCGATGAGCTTGGGCATAACCTTTCCCTTATCGCTCAAGCCCACTGCCCCGACCTCGGCGATAACCTTGCCGGCTTCAGCTATAATCTCCTCCCGGGTCATCTGCTGGGGCAAGTATCCCTGAAGGATAGCCAGCTCCGCCTCTTCCTGAGCCACCAAGTCGGGGCGGTTCCCCAGCTTAAAGGCTTCAATGCTCTCCTTGCGCTGCCTGATTTCCTTGGCAATAATGCCATAAATATCAGCGTCTTCTAAGGTAGCCTGACGGGCAATTTCAGCATTATTAATAGCGGCTATCGTCAAACGGATGACCGAAAGCTTCACCTTATCCCCTCCCCTCAACGCCTGCTTAAGGTCATCCGTCAGCTTTTGTTTTAATATGGGTGCTTTCTGTTCCATACTATTTACTATCTTCTCGGCATTCTGGTGCTCTTGCGTCTCTTGGCGGCTCCCTTTCGCTTGCGCTTAACGCTGGGCTTCTCGTAGTGTTCCCGTCGGCGCACCTCAGCTAAAATACCTTCTTGTTGCACCTTTTTATTAAACCGCCGGAGCAAACTCTCAAAGCTCTCATTATCCGAAGCTACTACATCAGCCACATAGCATCCTCCTCCTTCTCCTGACCCTGTTGATAATTTTTTGTTGCAACATCACATTTTAGTTGGCTTAAACCACCCTGTCAATGTTTGCTTCTCCTCAGTATCTCGCGAGCTGCCACTACACCGGAGACTGACGCCTGGATTAAGCCGCGGCTAACCCCAGCGCCATCGCCAACGGCGAACATGTTGCTGACCTCGGTCTCCAGGCTGGGGCTGAGTTGAGGTCGGGAGGAGTAGAATTTAACCTCAATGCCGTAAAGCAGGGTATGGTGTGAAGCAACGCCCGGAGCCAGCTTATCCATTGCCTGGAGCATCTCCACTATGTCGGTGAGGTAACGGTAGGGGAGGGCGAAGCTGAGGTCGCCGGGGGTGGCATCCTTCAGGGTAGGTTGAACCAGCCCCTGCTCAATGCGCTCCGGGGTGGAGCGCCGACCCTCCATCAGGTCACCCAGGCGCTGCACCAGAACCCCACCGCTCAAGATATTAGCCAGCCTCGCCAGATATCTGCCGTAGGCAATAGGCTGGTTGAAGGGCTTGGTGAAAGTCGTGCTTACCAATAGGGCAAAATTGGTGTTGGCGGTTCGGCGGTCGGCGTAGCTATGCCCGTTGACCGTGATTACCGGGTCAAAACCACCGGTAGTCTCCATAATGACCTCACCACCGGGACACATACAGAAGGTTCTAACCCGGTCGTCAAAGCTCTTGG
>CAZHLO010000162.1:0-2897 GCA_964533385.1 uncultured Dehalococcoidales bacterium
TGGCAAGGGTGTTCCCAATCGGAGAGGGCGTTTATCACCGGCACACTGGAATAATAAGCCAAAACCTCTAAGGTCTGGTGAGAAAAGGTGCGGGCAGCAATGGCATCTACATAGCGGCTGAGCACTCTAGCCACATCTGAAATTGACTCACGCTGCCCCAGACCAACCTCAGCCGGAGATAGATAAACGGTCTCCCCGCCTAACTGCCGCATAGCTACCTCAAAACTAACCCGTGTCCGCAGCGAGGGCTTCTCAAACATTATTGCCAGCATCTTGCCACTGAGCATGGAGAGCCAACCCTGGGCTTTCAGGTCAATAGCATCTACTATCAGCAGGTGAATATCCTCGCCGCCGAGGTCAGCTATTGAGAGCAAGTCTTTACCTTTCATGCCCTAAAGTATATCACGAAAAAAGAAATATTCAACTGGGGCTTGACACTATACAAGCGAGCACCTAATATGCCTATAGGGGGTTGAAGCTATGAGCACAGGCAAAGATATACCCCGTGAGGCAGCTCTGAAGCTCTGTGAGGAAATCCGAGCCGAAAATAAAGGGAAATGGTTTTCCCTCGGCGGGCTACAATGTTTCTTTTGCTATAGGTCTGCTAGGGGGAATCCGGAGAAGCTGTGCCTCTCCAGTAAGGAAGGCTGCAACCTGGTGAATAAACGACATAAATTGCAACAGGAACGCAAATAAAGGGAGGTTTTAAATGGCCACCGAGGAAAAGTTTACCGTATCTGGAGACAAGCTGGTGGCTAAGGTTAAGCAACTGATACATGAAGGGAACATCAGAAGGGTGCGCGTGCTCCACGAAGGGCGAACGGTGCTGGAGATTCCACTATCAATTGGGGCACCAGCGGCGGCAATTGGAATTATAGCCGCTCCAGTTCTAGCGGCGCTGGGTGCCTTCGCCGCCCTGGTAACCGAGTGCACCGTTGAGGTGGAGAAGATAGAAAAGTCATAGGCAGATGAAAGCCTTATTTATAATAATAAAGGGAGGAGGTGCCAGATGGTATTCATAACGCTGTTATCGCCGAAAGGAAAAGGAGAAAAGGCGGTAAATTATCTCAAGAAGCTCAAGGCTACAGCCGGCATTACCATCAGGGATGTGTATTTCACCCTTGGGCGCTACGATGGCATAATCGTCTTTGAGGCTCCAGACGCCAACAAAGCCATGAGCTTTGTTATGGCCACCGGATTTGCCACCGATTATACCGTGGAGACCCTCGCCGCCATCCCAGCCAAGGAACTGTAAAAGCCGCTTTTTACCCCCTACTCTGTTATAATATACTTATGGGAAAGCCTCGGCTGGTGCTGTTTGACGGCAATGCCCTGATTCACCGTGCCTTCCACGCTCTGCCCCCTCTCACCGTGAGCAAGACCGGCGAGATGGTTGGTGCCGTTTATGGCTTTGCCCTGATGCTACTCAAGGTAATAAATGAGCTAAAGCCTACCCACTACGCCATCGCCTTTGATATGAAAGGCCCAACCTTCCGACATGAACTTTTTGACCAGTATAAGGCACAGCGACCACCAACCCCACATGAACTGGTGGGTCAACTGGGGCGGGTAAGGCAGCTGGTGGAAGCCTTTCACATCCCTATCTTTGAGCTTGAGGGCTATGAGGCCGACGACCTCCTGGGTACCTTAAGCCAGCAAGCCAGCCAGCAGGACATTGATACCATCATCGTTACCGGTGACGCCGATACTATGCAACTGGTCTCGCCAAGGGTAAAGGTCCTTTACCCTAGACCGAGGGGAAGCTTTAGCGATACCATGCTCTATGATGAAGCGGCAGTAAGCCAGAAGTATGGCGTCAAGCCGGAGCATATCGCCGACCTCAAAGGGCTGGTGGGCGACCCCTCAGATAATATCCCTGGCGTGCGTGGCATCGGGGAAAAGACGGCGGTCAAGCTCATCCAGCAATTCGGCTCAATTGAGCAAATTTATGATCATATAGATGAGGTGGCGCCACCTAAGCTCCAGGCTCTTTTGAGGGAAAATGAAGCCATTGCCCGCCAGAGCAAGGAGCTGGCAACCATCGTTACCCGGACGCCGGCGAGCTTGAACCCTGATGACTGCCGGGTCAGCCAGTATGACCGCAATAAGGTAACTGAGCTTTTCCGCGAGCTTGAGTTTGTCAGCCTGCTACCCAAACTGCCCCAGATAGAAACAGAAGAAATAGTCCGGGTTGAAACCAAGCCCCCCCAGGGAGATTACCGCATCATAAACACCACTCCCGCCCTTGATGAGCTACTAAACCGCCTGTCGGCGGCTAAGTCCTTCGCCTTTGACCTAGAAACAACCAGCCTGGACCCGATGTCCGCCCAGCTGGTGGGACTGTCTTTTTCGCCGGCTCCAGCTGAAGCCTATTACATCCCGGTAGGGCATTTAGGACTAGAACAGATAGAGCAACTATCCTTAGAACAGGTTATCGCCCGGCTTAAATCCCTCCTGGAAGACAATACCTCAGCCAAGCTCACCCATAACGGCAAGTATGACATGGCCGTGCTGGCGGAATATGGAATAAATGTGAAAAACCTGACCTTTGACACCATGGTTGCTGCCTACCTTTTGGGGGAGAAATCGCTGGGCTTAAAAGCCCTCGCCTTCAGCAAGCTGGCTATTGAAATGACGCCCATCACCGACCTCATCGGCTCGGGGGCGAAACAGATTTCCATGTCCCAGGTAGAAATCGCCCGTGCCGCCGACTATGCCTGCGCTGACGCCGATATGACCCTGAGACTGGCGGAATTACTCGAGGCAGAGCTTCACCGGCAGGAGCTGTGGCAACTCTTCTCCCAGGTTGAGCTACCACTGGTGCCAGTGCTGGTACATATGGAAAGGAACGGAGTCGCCCTGGATACCGAGATGCTGAGGGAGATGTCGCACCGCCT
>CAZHLO010000163.1:0-2836 GCA_964533385.1 uncultured Dehalococcoidales bacterium
CGTCAGATGTGTATAAGAGACAGACATTATGCAGTCAGGAAAAGCCGGTGAAGATTGCCTCTATAGAGTTCCCTGAGCCGACGTTCAACCTGGCGATTCACCCCAAGACCAAGGCTGACCTGGATAAGCTGGGAGCGGCGCTGTCCCGGCTGGCTGAGGAAGACCCCACCCTCTGCGTGCGCCGAGAGATTGATACCAACGAGACAATTCTATCCGGAATCGGGGAGTCCCACCTTGAGGTGGCAGCGGAAAAGATGCAGCGTAAGTTTGGCGTGGGGGTGAGGCTGGAAATGCCCAAGGTTCCCTATAAAGAGACGATTACCGTTTCGGCTAAGGCTGAGTATAAGCATAAGAAGCAGACCGGGGGGCACGGTCAATACGGGCATGTCCTCCTTGAGCTTGAGCCTTTACCGCGGGGCACCGGGCATGAGTTTGTCGATAAGGTAGTGGGTGGGCGTATACCAAAGAATTATATTCCGGCGGTGGAAAAGGGGGTTAAGGAAGCCATTCAGGAAGGGGTTTTAGCCCGCTACCCGGTTACTGACCTGAGGGCAAAAGTCTATGACGGTAGCTTTCACCCCGTTGATTCCTCAGATATATGCTTCAAGATTGCCGGGGCAGGGGCACTGAAAAAGGGATTAGCCGAAGGGCAACCCATCCTTCTTGAGCCGATAATGAATATTGAGGTTACCGTCCCTGAGGACTTTACCGGTGATATCATCGGTGACCTTAATACCAAGCGGGCACGGGTGCAGGGGATGACCCCCGGTGACGGGCTCAATGTTATTGAGGCTCAGGTGCCGTTGGCTGAGATTCTGCGTTACGCTATTGACCTGAAATCAATAACCCAGGGTAGAGGTAGCTATAAGACGAGCTTTAGCCACTATGAAGAGGTGCCAGCTCACATCGCTGGGAAGATTATCGCCGCAAGACAAGCTGAGAAGGCGGAAAAGGGCTAATTTTACCTACCCTTTATGTAGCTCTTATCTCCTGCCTCATGAAGACCACATAGCTGATGGCGAAGCAGATAACGGTCAGGCATATCAGGCTGGTAAGCTGTGGCCAGACGATGAGCAGGCTCTGGTCTAGGGGGAGGGGATTGGGTAGCATTGAGCCTGTTGTGGTGGTGGTTAATAGTCCCCACCCTCTCCATACCGGGATGAGGAGCACCATAGTCGCTTCTTGAAACAAGAAATAGGGGGAAATCCGCGCTATCATTAGCTGCGTCCCTATAGAATTGCTTACGGCGGGCACTATGAAGCTGATGTAGGGGTTATAAATGGGGTTGCCCAGCAATATCCAGATGGCAAGGGGGCAGAGCAGAGAAATAGCCAAGCTGCGGAATAGAATAGAGAAAAGGATGGCTAGGCCCATCCAGAAGGCTCCGTAGATAATGGCAGAGATGAAGTAGATAAAGAGTCTGATGATTTCCTCGGTGGTTGGTGGCACGCCAATCATCATCAGACCATAGCCAGCAACTATTAGCATGGTCGCCCCTATCATGATGGAGAGGGTAACTATACCAGCCAGGAATTTTCCGTTAATGACATTATCTCTGTAGATAGGCTGGGACAAGATTCGATTTAGAGTGCCACTGGAGCGCTCACTGTTTATGGCATCAAAGCCGAGGGCTATCCCGATTAGGGGGACGAGGAGAGCAATGAAGGTGACCAGGGAAGGTATGTTTTCTTTGCCGGTAGTAAACAATTTCACGAAAATAGGGCCTGGTTCACTGATTGGCCCACGGATTCCGTAATAGGCGGCATAAAGGGCGACACCGCTGGCGACAAATACTAAGAGGAATAATATGAAACACCTTATGCTGGTGAAATAGTCAGCCAGTTCTTTTCTAAGGATGGTTGTCATTTCTTAGTTAACCTTCGTGGAAGTACTTCATATAGATATCATCCAGGGAGAACTCGTGGATTTTCACCTGGATTAGTGCCACGCCGCTCTGCACCACGGCTTTGGAAATCTCAGCTCGCAGGTCGGAATCAGTGGTTATTTGCAGCATATTACCTTTGGTTTCTACCTTTCTTACGCCGGCGATTTTGTTGATAATCTTTACTAGTTGCGGGCTTGGCTCGGCGGTTTCGACCTCTATTCTATAGTGACCTTCGGCGAGAGCCTTTCTGCCTAGCTCGTCCAAAGAACCTTCGACCACCATTTTGCCTTTAGATAATATCCCTATACTGTGGCATACCCTCTGCACTTCGTAGAGTCGGTGGGAGGAGAGGACTATCGTCGTCCCCATTTTAGACAGGTTGGCTATCAGGTCGAGGACTTGGTTAATCCCTTCTGGGTCAAGTCCGGCGGTAGGTTCATCAAGGAAGGCTACCTTTGGTTTTTTGATTAGTACATCGGCAATCCCTAAGCGCTGCTTCATGCCGCGAGAAAACTTATTTACCGTCTTGTCAGCCATGTCAGCAATGCCTACAGCTTCTAAAATTTGTTCAATCTGGCGGTTGGACTCAGCGTAGCTAATGTTATTGAGGTCGGTAATGAACCTGAGGTTCTCCCGGGCGGTGAGGTTGTCATAGAATCCGACCTTTTCTGGGAGGTATCCAGCGAGGCGCTTTACCTTAAGCGGCTCCCTGGTGGAGTCAAAGCCATATACTCGGGCGCTACCGGATGTTGGCTCAGTCAGTCCCAGTAGCATGAGGATGGTGGTAGTTTTGCCGGCACCATTGGGTCCGAGTAAGCCGAATACCTCATTTTCGGCGACGTGGAGATTGAGGTGGTCAACCACAGTAGTGCCGTCATACCTCTTGGTCAGGTCTTTGGTCTCTACCACTAATTTTTTGCCCATCTTTTACCGTCGGCTAAAGCGCATGAA
>CAZHLO010000164.1:0-2828 GCA_964533385.1 uncultured Dehalococcoidales bacterium
CTGGCCGGTCGCTCACCGTTCAGCTGCTGCCGCACAGACTCGTGACGGGCGATGATAGTGGTCTTTAAGCCGAGCGAGTTGGGCCCGAACCCAGGCTGGCGCGGGGGCTGGGGGGCTTCAAGCGGCCCGTATAAATTTTGCAGGAACAGGTGGTAGTTTTCATCGGAAAGGCATTCCTTAAGCGTATCTAGTTCGCCGGGCTCAAAAGTACGGCCCAATAGTTCGTACAGGGTGTTCACGCCGAAATTTTTGCGTAGGGCGAAGGTTTCTTCAGGGCTAAGAAAAAAGGGCATCTGCGGTGAGGGTCCACCTGCCTGCCAACCCTCGAAGATATCCGGCGGTCTTAAGTCCTCGGTGAGGCACCGCTCCCAGTCTTCGTAGGAGTAGAACATCTCAGTATCAGCCTTGGCATAAGGCCGCACTAGTTCTACCAACTGGTCGATACGCGGCAGAACAACATCAAGGGAAAACGGGCCGTCCAGCAATTCTTGCATATAGCTGTGATATTTTTCCAGGTAGGGCTTGTAAGATAGCAGCCGGTTGACGAGGGGGAACCTGTTCATCGGGCCAGCAGTTGGTTCGTCGATGTAATAATTAATAATGCCATCTTTACGGATGCCGCCATTAAACGTGCCGAAAGTCATATTCAGGTCCCAGGGAATAAGAGAAAATTTGCCGTTGACCTCATAGAGATAGGTGTTGTGCCCGATGCCGATATAGTTGTCCAGGTGCACGATACAGGCGGATACCGCCAAAAACCGCAGCGCTTCATCCACATCCAGCACCTTCTCAATTTCCTGCGGGAAAGTCTCGTCAGGCTCATTATTGAGGACATCGAGGAGTTTAAATAGACCGGAGTAGTCCGGATTGTTCGTATTGGTCTTCAGTGCGGCACCCTCGATAAGGTTGCGCGGCATTACGGACGGGAAAAGAACAGCACCCTGCCTCTCGATGGCGGATTTATAAGCCGGGATTAAATCTTCTGCGTCTAGAGCTTTCAGAATTTCTCCAAGCGGGCCTCCGCCGATATTAATCTTTAAGAGCGGGTCCTCCTCCGGTTGGGCCTGGGGCATACCGAATATGGAAAGGCTTTTGTAAGCGTCTTCTTCCGTCCAGTCTAGGCGTGCCGAGGCTACCTCGGGTTTGTACAGGTTGCCGTTAGCATTCGTAAAGTGACGCCGGAGGAAAGACTTGTCCACCGCCTCCGCCATGGTGTACACCCCCAGATGCATATCATTAACCCAGAGGTCAACCAGAGAGGCGCGGGGGGAGGGAATATCCATCTTGGCAAAAATCTCGTAGGAAATAACATCCCGGAGGAGGGTGGGGTCGCTCCAGCCGTTGTTGAAATGCACTTTTTGCATGCCGTGGAAGGTGCGCGCCTGATTAAATAGATTAAAATCAATCGCCAGCGGAAAGCGGGGGCTATTCCAGTGGACCGTCTCCATAAGCGAAGCGTTGCCTTTGGTCCTGACGGCGACATCCGGCACCAACTCATTATCAAACCAGAAATCGGCTTTGTAGTAATCTTTCGCGTAGGCGTTAGCCCTCAAAGATTCCCAGTCCTCTTCGCTCATGACGATGCGCACTGTGGCGATACGGTCAGAAAAAAATGGATTTGAATCTTCAGCGGGGACTCTACCTGATACCTGAACGGTGCATCCTGCTCCTGAGGTTAGCAGCACAGTAATTGCTAGCAATACCCCAGTGACCAGCCTACTTGTTTCCCAGATTTGCCTCTTGGTCATAATGGCAATACCGATAACACGGGCTATCTACTGTAGTTGGCAGACTTTTTCGCATTATAGCATTTTTGGGGGCACAACGCTATTATATTGCACCTCACTTATACTGAATCTAACTCCCACATATCAGTTTTAAGTATTTCGTTCAGTGGTCAAGCACTCCATCCTATCACACCGTCCGGAGCTCCTCAGAATGGTTGTCTGAAATAGAAACGTTATTGTAAAATTCACCTTTCACAGGAGGCAAAAAGCCCTCTATCTTTATTCGAAGATAGAGGGCTTTTTATTTTGACCGCTTCTTCCCCCTCGAGGGGGAAGATTATCTAGCTGGGTTATCAGACATAACAAAAGAGGCTTTTGTGCAACTGTAGCTTGTTTTGTTATCTACAAGAGCCAAATCTCCTCACAGCAGCTTTGGGATACCCTTGGCTCAAAGCTGATTAGTGCTGCACAGGAGCACCAGACTTTTAATCAGGTGGTCACAGGTTCGAGACCTGTACGGCCTACCAAACCAAGTTAATTCATAGCTAGATCATATCTAGGCAAAGCCACCCGAAAATCCGGGGTGGCTTTTCTTTTTCCCAAAAATGACACCCTGATTCGTCTAAACATTTTGTCTAGTATCACCCCCTCTTACTTGTCCGCTGGACAATTTACAAGAAAGGCAGGCAAGTATATGTTTCAAAGTAGAAGGAGAAATCTAGACTGGGTGGGTCTCAACATGAGCGAGGTAGAACTGGACAAGCTAATACCTCACTTTGCTCAATCTAACAAAGCTGAGGGTAAGTCGCCAAGGACAATAGCCTGGTACTCGGATATGCTGAATGACTTCGCCAGATTTCTCGAATCAAAAGGTTGCAAAGGGGTACTTTCCGAGTTTGATATAGAAGCGGTAAGGGAGTTTGTGGTCTACGAGCAGGAAAGGGGCGTATCCCCGTACACTGTGCAAGGCAAGGTGAGAGCCTTAAAAGCTTTTTCCTCCTGGCTATTTAGAGAAGCGTATATGAGTGACAATGTACTCAGTAATTTTAAGCTTCCGAGGGTTCCAACAAATCTTATTGAGCCACTCACCAGTGCTGAGAT
>CAZHLO010000165.1:0-2808 GCA_964533385.1 uncultured Dehalococcoidales bacterium
CTCTGGCATCCCTACCAGCAATGGAACCCTGATAACGATGTCTATAGCAATAACCGTCAGAAAGATATACTCCGGACCAATGTGGTCCCAGATAATCCCAGCCAGATAGACCGAGCCAGCGGCAAACACCATAGCACAAAATTCCAGGATTCCCAGCCACCTGCCCATCTGTTCGGCAGGAACCAGTTCGCGGCTCATCGCCCTTATGGGAAGCCCGCCTAGCATATAGAAACCCTGTAAGGCACCAGATACCACCAGCCAGGCGGTGTTTGGCGCCCAGATAAGTATAAGGTTAGAGAGCCAGATAAGTGGCATTGACATATAGATAAGCTTTTTCCGCCCCATCTTATCCGCCATCCTACCAAAAAAGATTCCCAGAACGATGGGCACTATTCCACTAGCCGTGACAATGACGCCCAGTATATATTGGTCAGCCCCCTTAATATCATGGGCAAAAACCAGCATAAAGGGCGAAATCATACCCGAAGACAGAGTGGTTATAGAATAGATGAGAATCCATCGCTTCAGGTTATGCCCTTTTTTGAACACCTCCGAGAGCCCTCGAAAGAGGTTAGAGCTTACCCCGCTTCCCCATCTACGGTCGGATAGCTGAGTAAGAATAAGAAAAAAGGTGCCAATAGTGCCGGCTAAGCAGATAAAGAACAGGGGTCTGATGCCACTAGCATTTATACCGCCAAAGGTAGTGACCAGCAAAGCCCCAACCATAGGGGCGATAATGCTTATCGGCCCCATACCAACAGTCTCACACAGAGCCATGCCGGTGGCTCGTTCCTTACTGGCCAGTGAATTGGCACAAATGACAGCACAAGACTGCATGCTCGGTGAACTTCCCAGCCCAGATGCCACCATAGCCACGATAACAATTACCCAACTCTGGGCTAAACCAAAGAAGAGATATCCCAGAGCCAGCAGCCCAATGGAGAGAAGGTAAATCCTCTTAACACCAATCCGGTCCATTAGCGTTCCGAGGAATAGACCCGCCAGGCCACCCGCTACCATGCTAAGGCTGTTAACGATGCCCAGTTGGGTAGCAGTAGCCCCCAGAGCCACGATATAAACGGAGAGATAAGGACTAACCAGCCCGGAAAGAAACCAGGCTGAGTTTGACCGCACTACTGATACCTTCCAATCGCGCTGTTGTCTTTTTATGAAGCCATAGCCTCTAGAAATAGCACCAATCGTTCTCTGGGCTGTTTGCATCAACTATTCCTCATTTCTGACTCTATAGGGCAGCAATCACCGGCGTTTTGGTAGAACAGCTCTCTAAGGGAACCATGCGTCTCAACCGATAAAGGGGCAGGTAGATAAGGTTAAGCAACCCTGTACCTTAGTCTTGGACTTTGCTCTTAGCCATGGTTACCAGATTGGCGAAGGCTTCAGGCTCCTTAACTGCCATATCGGCGAGCATCTTGCGGTTGATTTCAATCCCTGACTTTTTCAAGCCGTAGATGAACTGACCGTAGGTAAGACCCCGCGACCGGCTGGCAGCACTGACCCGCAGAATCCACAGCCGCCTCATATCACCCTTTCGCTCCCGGCGATGAGCATAAGCATAGCTCAAAGCATGAGTCATAGATTCTTTAGCTCGTTTATAAAGAGAATGACTGGTTGCCCTATGACCCTTGGTCAGAGCTAAAACCTTCTTGTGGCGGCGACGAACGGTTATACCCCTCTTTATTCTTGGCAAAATATCCTCCCCTTCACCCGTAAGGTAAAAACCTTTTCACCCGAGCCCTGTCAGTGGGACTTACCGGTATGGTCTCATCAAAGAGACGCTTGGTTCGCTTGGTCTTGCGGCGGCGCAAATGGCTCTTACCACCCTTAACTCGCATAATTTTGCCGCTACCTGTGATATGGAAGCGGCTCTTTACCCCTTTATGGGTTTTTATTTTCGGCACTCTAAGACCCTTTTACTTCCTCACTTGTTTTAGCCTTCTGGGTAACTGGTGGCGAGAGGATTACAGCCATACTCCTCCCCTCTATTACCGGTTGCCGGGCAATAGCCGCCACCCCCTGCAACGATTCTGTCATCCTCTGAAGCAACCTCCAGCCAAACTCAGGGTGGGTAATTTCACGCCCCCTGAACCTTACCGTCACCTTAACCTTGTCCCCCTCGTCCAGCAGTTTCTTGACTGACCTAACCTTAGACTCAAAATCATGATTATCAATCTTGGGTCGTAGCCTGACCTCGCGGAGGAGGGAAACCCTCTGGCTTTTCTTAAGCTCACGCTCTTTCTTCGCCTGCTCATATTTATACTTCCCGTAATCAAGCAGGCGACATACCGGTGGTACTGCTGTAGGAGCTACCTCAACCAAATCAAGATTATGCTTCCTCGCCGTCTCCAATGCTTGGCTTAAAGGCATAATCCCCAACTGCTCCCCCCTCTCCCCCACCAAGCGAACTTCTCTGGCTCTAATGCCTTGGTTAACTCGCAGCGTCTTAACTATATCCTATTTACCTCCCCCAAACCCCAGCTAGGTTACGGGCAAAAACTATAGCATAACACCTTATACTAGTCAAGTTATAGCTTCAACTCCTTGTCCCGTTTAGCTATAGCCTTGATGATGCTTTGCTTAAAGCTATCAAAGGGCAGGGAAGCCAGCTGCTCCCCGCTGCGCAAACGGGCAGAAACAGTGGCTTCCGTTACCTCCCTATCACCCACCACCAGCATGTATGGTATCTTATCCAGTTGCGCTTGCCGAATTTTCATGTTTACTGTTTCGGAACGGGCATCAACCCCAACCTGTCTCTTATACACATCTCCGAGCCCACGAGACCGTACTAGA
>CAZHLO010000166.1:0-2788 GCA_964533385.1 uncultured Dehalococcoidales bacterium
GTGGTTGCATGATGGGTTCAGGACTTGAAGCCGCGGCTTACACTCACCTCCTGGTGGCTGACGAATGGATGTCCAAAATGGTGCATGAAAATCTCGGCCCCCTGCACATTCATGACGTCTTTGATACCGTAAGTAAGCCCATCAAGAACGATGTCGCCTTGAATGTTCCCCGATATGAGAATGGTTTTCTCTACCCAACCCATGGCCCGGGTATCGGGATTGAACTCAACGAATCGATAATAAATAAGCTCCGCACTCCGGGCAAGAGTCCAACAGTAATAGGCAAATAGACCGAAGGAACTTCGCTTTTAGCTCTGTCTCTGGTTCATCTGGGTCAGAAGCCAGGAGACCCATTTCTCAATCCCTTGACCGGTAGCGCAAGAGATTGGGAAAATTTCTGCCCCTTTGTTTATCCCTTTGATTGCCTGGGAGAAGGCATCGGTATCAAACTTCAGATATGGTAGCAGGTCAATCTTATTGATGAGCACCGCATCCACCAGGTGAAACATTAAAGGATACTTAAACGGCTTATCATCCCCTTCCGGGGTGCTTGAGATTAAAACCTTTTTGTGCTCACCGAGGGCAAACTCGGCGGGACAGACCAAGTTGCCCACATTCTCAATAAGGAGTAACTCAATATCCGCTAATGGCAGGCTAGGCAGGGCAGTCGAGGTCATATTGGCATCAAGGTGACATTCCCCACCGGTATTTATCTGGACTACAGGCACGCCTTCTTTACTTATCGCTTCGGCATCCAGACTGGAACTTATATCACCCTCGACAACGCCGACCCTGGTTTTCCCCTTTAATCTCTTTATGGTTTGCAAAATAAGGCTGGTCTTGCCCGCGCCCGGCGAGGACATCAGGTTCACAGCAAACACCTTGTTGCCATCAAACAACTGCCGGTTTCTCTGCGCTATCTGTTCATTGGCGCTAAGAATGTCTTTAACCACCTTTATTTTCATTTACTCCACCTCAATGCTTTCGACAAAAAGTTCTTTACCAGCGACGATTTCCATATTATTACTCTGACAGTAGGGACAAGTCCAGTCAAATTCCTTAAGCTCAAAATTTTTATGGCAGCCCCGGCACCGAGCCGTGGTCGGAATTACTTTGAAAGAAAGGGCTGCTCCTTCAGCCGAGGTCCCCTTGCTCAAGAAATCGAAGTAAAACTGGACGCACTGTTCAACCACCCCGGTCATTTCCCCGATGACCAGGTTGATTTTGCCCACGCTCTTAGCCTCAGCTTTTTGCGCCTGTTCCAGCACCAGGTCAAGCATACTTTGAGTTATAGCCAGTTCGTGCATGCTAACAAATCCTGGGCAGTAAATCCCCGACTAACATATCAACTATCCGGGAAGCGCCCAAAATGGTCTTCATTACCACCCGCCCCGGATGCTCTGCCTCCACCCCACCAATCATAGACGCATCTTTCCCATAGCGATTTTTTCGCATCGCCTTGAGAACTTTATCGGCATCCTCAGCCGGGACTATAGCCACCAGTTTGCCTTCATTGGCGACATATAGAGGGTCAAAACCCAGCATCTCGCAAGCCGCCATGACTTCTTCCCGCACCGGAATCTTCTCCTCTTCAATTCTTATACTCACCTTTGATTGCTTTGCCAACTCGTTCAGGCTGGTAGCCAGCCCTCCCCTTGTCGGGTCTCGCAGGCAGTGAATATTGGGGCAGGCATTGAGCATTTCCGCCACCAGGC
Organism: uncultured Dehalococcoidales bacterium; assembly: GCA_964533385.1. GTDB lineage: Bacteria > Chloroflexota > Dehalococcoidia > Dehalococcoidales > BS750m-G39 > CAZHLO01. The sequence goes on from CAZHLO010000166.1 coordinate 1,716, forward strand.
CACCAAGGGGAGCGCAGTCGCTTGAAAGCTTGGTAGAAAAGCTCAACCCTTCCCTTTGACTGATGACGGCGATACCATGGTCGCCGATAGTCCCGCTTAAGATTACCTTATCTCCCGGCCTCGCCCTGTCCCCTGAAATATCAACGCCCTCGGCTATTATGCCCACGCCGGCGGTATTGATAAACAGCTTATCGGCACTGCCCCGAGTTACCACCTTGGTATCTCCGGTGATGATCTCCACCCCCGCCTCCTGAGCCGCTCTCTGAACCGAGTTAACGATTTTGTTCAGCTCACTCAGGGAAAGCCCCTCCTCAATAATGAAAGAAAGGCTCAGGTAAAGCGGTTTAGCCCCGGACATAGCCAGGTCGTTCACCGTGCCGCAGACCGCCAGCCTGCCAATGTCCCCACCGGGGAAAAATATGGGGCTGACCACATAGCTATCGGTGGTAAAAGCTAGCCTGCCGCTTAAATCAAAAACGGCTGAGTCATTGAGTTTAGCTAGAAGTGGATTAGCCAGGGCTTTAACAAAACTCTTCTCCACCAGTTCGTGGGCTAGCTTGCCGCCACTGCCGTGAGCGAGCAGGATTTTATCCTCCAAGACTCCCTCCATAAAGGTAATAGGCAGAGCAACTGCCCTCGGCAGAGACCATGCACGGTCCCACCGGATATTCCGGGGTGCAGGCTTTGCCGAAAAGCTGACAATCAGCCGGAGTCTTAACCCCGCGCAGGATGTCGCCACAGATGCAACCCGACGGCTCAGAGGTGGGACCGGCTTCAATATCAAAGGCAAGCTCAGCATCAAAGCGCTGGTACCTTTTCCTTAGCCTCAAGCCGCTATCAGGCACCTCCTCTATTCCCCGCCACCGGGCGGGGCAGGGTTCAAATACTTGTTCCATAAGTTTCAGGGCTTGCTGGTTACCCTCAGGGCGAACTCCTCTGCGGTAGGCAATTTCAACCTCAGACTTGCCATTTTCCACCTGGGTCACCAGCATGTCCACGCTTTGCAGTATATCCAAGGGCTCAAAGCCGGAGACGACGCAGGGGATGCCATAGTCACGGGCGATAAATTCCCA
>CAZHLO010000167.1:0-2748 GCA_964533385.1 uncultured Dehalococcoidales bacterium
CGTAATACCACCGTTAAAAAAGGAGATAGGTTGTAAGATGCTTGATTATCTTTAGACTAGCTACGGATTATGTTATAATTTTCTAAAAGCACCATGGACGACCTAGATAAAGTAAAGCAAAGAATAGAAAAGTTAAGGGCGGAAATTAACCATCATAACTATCGGTATTATGTACTGGATAGTCCGGAGATTTCTGACGCCGAATATGATGAGTTAATGAGGGAGCTGAAAAAGCTTGAGGAAGAGCATCCCCAATTCTTGACCCCAGACTCCCCCACCCAGCGGGTGGGGGCAGCCCCGGTAGAAGCCTTCGGCGTAGTGGAACACCCCCAGCCCCTGCTTTCCCTGGGTAACGCCTTCTCCAATGACGAGCTAGTTGCCTGGTATAAGCGAAGCTCAAAACTAATAGCCGGAGAACAATTTGACCTTGCCGGCGAGCATAAGATTGATGGCTTGGCGGTAGCTCTGACCTATGTCGATGGCAAATTAACCACCGGTGCTACCCGCGGCGATGGTCTGCGCGGTGAAGATATTACCCAGAACCTGAAGACTGTGAGGAGCATTCCACTATCTGTGCCCAGAGACGCCCCACGCCGCTTTGAGGTGCGGGGCGAGGTCTTTCTGCCCAAAGCCGGCTTTCATAAATTAAATCAGGAGCGAGCGGCCGAAGGCCTGCCACTGTTTGCCAACCCCAGGAATGCTGCCGCTGGCTCAGTACGCCAGCTTGACCCCCGTATTACCGCCAAGCGCCCGCTTGATATCTATATCTATATGCTGGGTTACGCTGAGGGCAAAGCTACCCCACCAACCCACTGGGAAACCATGGAGTACCTAAAATCCCTCGGCTTTAAGATAAACCCCAATAACAGGCTGCTCACCAGCCTTGAACAGGTTGAAGACTATTACTCCAATTGGGTTGAGAAAAGGGAGAGCCTGCCCTACGAAGCTGACGGCATCGTGGTCAAGGTAAACCAGCTTGACCTCCAGGAACGACTGGGAGCCATTGGTCATGAGCCGAGATGGGCTATAGCCTACAAGTTCCCCGCTGTTGAAGGCACCACCCGCCTCATTGATATCGGTATCAGCGTGGGCAGGACGGGCACCCTTAACCCTTATGCCGTTTTAGAGCCGGTCTCGGTGGGTGGAGTAACTATTAGAAGCGCTGCTCTCCACAATGAGGACGACATCAGGCGCAAGGACATCCGCGAGGGCGATACCGTTATTATCAGGCGGGCCGGCGAGGTTATACCCGAGGTCGTGGAACCAATAAAAAGTAAGCGTACTGGAAAGGAAAAGGAATTCAGCCTTCTGGGTAAGATATTTGATAAGGAGAAGAAGCGCCCCGCCTGCCCGGTGTGCGGGGCTGAGGTGTTCAAGCCCGAGGGTGAGGTTATGTACTACTGCTCTAACGCCACTTGTCCCGCCCAGGCACAGCAGCGCATTGAGCACTTCACCTCACGAGGGGCAATGGACATCAGAGGCATCGGCGAGTCACAGAGCGCTATGTTGCTAAGAGAAGGGCTGGTCAAGAATGTGGCTGATCTGTATTACCTCAAGGACAAGAAAGAGCAACTGCTCAAAATAGAGAGGCTTGCGGAGAAGAGCGTAACTAATATGCTCAGCGCCATTGAGAAGAGTAAAGACAGGCCACTAGCCAGACTTATCTTTGCCCTGGGCATACGTCATATCGGCGAGGAGATGGCAGAGGTTCTAGCCCGGCACTTCGGCAGCATGGATAAACTGGCTAAGGCCTCAAGAGAGGAGCTCATGTCTATCCCCACCGTAGGGCCAAAGATTGCCGATAGCATTGTTACTTTTTTCCGGCAGGAAGAAAACCAAAGGATTATTCAAAGATTGAAGGACGCCGGGGTTAAACTGGCAGAAAAGAAAGCCAAGCCTGAAGAACTGCCCCTGGCTGGTCTGGAGTTTGTTATCACCGGCAGACTGGAAGCCTTCTCCCGACCAGAGGCAGAGGCAAAGATAAAAGTCCTTGGCGGCTCAACCGGGAGCAGTGTGACCAAAAAGACCACCTATCTGGTGGTCGGTGCTGACCCCGGCGGCACCAAACTTGCCAAAGCCCAGGAGATGGGCACCAAGCAAATCACCGAAGAGGAGTTACTCCGTCTTCTGAAGAAAACAGAATGAAACTAATTGTCGGCTTGGGTAATCCGGGACGGGTTTATGGCCACAACCGCCATAATATCGGCTTTATCTGTATTAATCACTTTGCCCGAACTCACGGCATAAAGTTTGACCAGAAGAAGGGGCTTGCCCGAATTGGGCGGGGTAGGGTTGCTGGCAATGGGGTGGTATTAGCCAAGCCCCAGACCTACATGAATTCCAGCGGCCAGTCGGTAAGCCGGCTGATGCGAAAACTCAACATCGACCTCAATGACCTCCTGGTCATCCACGATGACCTTGACCTGCCTCTGGCTAAAATCCGCTTAAGCTTTGGCAGCAGTTCTGGCGGGCACAAGGGCATTGACTCTGTCATCAAAGAAGTGGGAAGTCAGGACTTTATTCGTGTTCGGGTCGGCATTGGACGACCAGTTGAAGCCAGCGACGATGAAACTATTGCCTATGTGCTCAGCGATTTCACCCCCGAGGAAAAACAAGCCATCGCCCAGGTCATACCCAGGGTCAGTGAAGCCATCCTCTACCTCCTCACCGAAGGCTTGACTGCTGCTATGAATAAGTATAACTAGATATTTTATTTAACCCCATCCCCATTTTTAATGGTTGTATTAC
>CAZHLO010000168.1:0-2741 GCA_964533385.1 uncultured Dehalococcoidales bacterium
CTCTTACTTTTCCCCTTTCTCCCATCCGAGGGAATTTTAAAGGCATAGCCTTTGAGGGTGGGAAAAAGAAGTTTAGGGGGGAGGGGAAAAAGGTGGTTTACCCCTTCAAATTGACACTAACTTCTGCATACCGTTAGAATATCATTTAACCCTAACTTATAGAGGCAAAATTTGTATCAAAAGACTACCCTGGATAATGGGCTGCGGGTTCTTACCGCCCCTATGCCCCACACCCGCTCGGTATCGGTCTGTATCTTTATCGGCGTTGGCTCAAGGTACGAGACCGAGCCAGCGGGTGGCGTCTCGCACTTTATTGAACACCTGCTATTTAAGGGCACATCAAAGCGTATCACCGCCAGAGAAATCTCTGAGGCAATAGAGGGAGTGGGGGGAATCATTAACGCCGGCACCGATAAGGAATTAACCGTTTACTGGTGCAAGGTGGCTCAACCCCACTTCTACCTAGCCCTGGATGTACTAGTTGATATGCTGCTCCACTCCAAGTTTGACCCGGCGGATATTGAAGGGGAGCGCCAGGTTATTATTGAAGAGATTAATATGGGAAGGGATTCCCCATCCCAACTGGTCAACATGCTCATTGATGAGCTTTTGTGGCCCCAACACCCCTTGGGAAGGGATATAGCGGGCAGCAAGGAATCAGTGGCTGTCATTAGCCGAGATATGATGCTCGACTACCTGGCACATCAGTATCTACCCAGCAACACCGTGGTCAGTATCGCCGGTGCGTTAAAGCACCAGGAGATGGTAGCCGCAGTGAATAAAACTCTGGGTAACTGGACTAGTCTTAAGTCTCACCCTGGGTATTCAGCATATAAAGAGCAAAAATTCCCACGAGTGCATCTTGAGAGGAAGGACACCGAGCAAGCCCACCTCTGCCTGGCACTAAGCGGACTATCACTGCTTCACCCTAAGAGATTCATCCTCGATCTGTTAAATGTCATCCTGGGGGAGGGTATGAGCAGCCGCCTGTTTACCGAGATTCGTGACCGGCTGGGGCTGGCTTACAGTATCCATAGCTATGTAGAGCACTTCCTTGACACTGGCTCGATTACCATTTATGCTGGGGTAGAACCAAAGAACCTTCAAGTAGCTATCAGGGCTATTCTGGAACAGCTTGCCCAGCTGAAGGAGCTAGTCCCTGAAGCCGAGTTATCCAAGGCGAAGGAATTGTCAAAAGGTCGTTTGTTACTGCACATGGAGGATAGCCGCAACGTTGCCAGCTGGATGGGAGGACAGGAAGTCCTCACCGAACACATCCTCAGCGTTGACCAGATAGTGTCCATTATTGATGCCATCACCGCTGAAGAGCTCAAAAAGCTAGCCCGGGAGCTAATGGTATCAAGTCAGCTCCGCCTGGCAGTAGTTGGTCCGGCGGGTGATGAGCCTCTGGAAGAACTACTAAAGGTATGAGATAGCTTATCACCCTCACCCCCTTAATCCCCCTCTCCCTCAAGGGAGAGGGGGATAATTTTCTAAAAAGAGGGGCTTACGCCCCTCTTCAACACCCCATTTAAAGCGAAAGAGCGGGACAAGCCCCTACAGGGCGGGTGGGTAGGAAGAAAAGCATTGAGTGGGGATAAGCACAGATAATAAAATAGCCGCAGCCCTCTGGCCACGGCTATTTTTGTTGTCGTTATCAGGAAAAGAAACTAATACTCCATACCTCCGGGCGGCATTGCTGGCGTTTTCTCCTTCTCCGGGATGTCACTAACCAGGGACTCGGTAATCAAAACCATGGCGGCAATGCTTGAGGCATTTTCCAGAGCAGACCTTACCACCTTGGTGGGGTCAATAATACCTTTGGCTACCATGTCACCAAAGTCATCGGCTTCAGCATCATAACCAATCCCAGGCTTGCTCTTCTTGACCGTATCCACTACCACGGAGCCATCCCTGCCGGCATTTATGGCAATCCAGCGGATTGGCTCCTCCACCGCTTTCCTAACAATATTGACGCCGGTGAATTCATCCCCGCTAGCCTCCAGCTTTTTTAACACCGAAGTAGCCCTGAGCAGGGCAACACCACCGCCAGGAAGGATGCCCTCTTCTACCGCGGCCCGGGTGGCTGATAAGGCGTCCTCAACTCGATGTTTCCTCTCCTTAAGTTCGACCTCGGTAGCAGCACCAACTTTAATTACACCTACCCCACCCACCAGTTTTGCCTGTCTTTCCTGGAGCTTCTCGCGGTCAAAATCAGAGGTAGTCTCCTCTATCTGAGCCTTAATCTGCTTGATTCTGCCCTTGATTGCTTCCTCTGAGCCCTTGCCCTCAACTATAGTAGTATTGTCCTTATCGGCAGTTACCCGGCGGGCCCTACCTAGGTCCTCCACAGTAACCGAGTCCAGCTTACGCCCCACCTCCTCCGAGATAACCTTGCCGCCGGTGAGGATAGCCATATCCTCCAGCATTGCCTTGCGCCTATCGCCAAAACCGGGGGCTTTAACCGCTAGAACATTAAGCGTTCCCCGAAGCTTGTTGACCACCAGAGTGGCTAGGGCTTCGCCATCCACATCCTCGGCAACAATAAGCAGGTTCTTTGACATCTGAAGTATCTTCTCCAGAGCTGGCAAAAGGTCAGATACCGCCGATATTTTCTTGTCGGTGATAAGGATATAGGGGTCTTCGATTACTGTTTCCATCTTCTCGGCATTGGTGATGAAATAAGGGCTGATATAGCCGCGGTCAAACTGCATCCCCTCGACATACTCGGTCTCATACTT
>CAZHLO010000169.1:0-2727 GCA_964533385.1 uncultured Dehalococcoidales bacterium
TACACCTCTCTATTCGTCGGCAGCGTCAGATGTGTATAAGAGACAGGCGTTAGTGGTTGAGGGTCAGATGCTTGCCCCAGTCTCTTCACCAGTTCGTCTATCTTCTGAGTTGCCGCCTGATAGGCATTATTATATAAGTCACCATCCAAATGAGCGTGGCTGATGACTTTAATCTTATGAGTTAAATGGTCGAAGATGAGGAGGGTATCAACGAACATGAACACTGACTCGGGCAGAGCCAGGGGGTCGAGGCTTGGCGAAGGTAGTCTCTCAAAGCGGCGCACCGTTTCATAGGCAAGATAGCCGACGGCGCCACCGCAAAAATCAGGCAACCCGCTTACCGGTACCAGCTGGTGTTTGCTCAGCTCCTTGGCGATGAGGTGGAGAGGGCCAGTCTTATCTCTCTCTCTGGTACTCAGCACCCGATAGGGCTCAGTGCCGATGAAGCTGTAGCGGGCGGCATGTTGGCTACCTTCAACGCTCTCCAGGAGAAAGGAGTAAGCGCCGCGTTGCACCTTCAAAAAGGCAGAGACAGGTGTCTCCGCATCCACCCCAATCTCGCGGTAGATGGGTACCAGATTTCCCTGGTTTTTTAGCCCTCTAAATTCTTCTAGCGTGGGATGGTACATGATAAAATTGACCTCCTTAGGTAAAAAATAACCTCTCGCCATAGGGGCGAGAGGTTAATCCTTCGCGGTGCCACCCTAATTAGTTGTTATTTGGCAACCATCTCTTTCAGGTACGGCTTAAAGCGATACCCTGGGCTCTAATAACGGTACCCTTCCGACAAAGCCTACTCGGTTAAAATTCCTTTCGGTTTGCAGCTCCCGAGTCCATTCAACCCCGGCGCTGGCACCGGCTCACACCTTCGGCACCCAGAAAAATCTTTGATTTTTCTGGGAACCCTTACCCGGCTCTCTTTAGCCCCGCTTGGGGCATACTAGTCTCGTTCTCAGCCTTTACTTTCTATTTAATTAAGTGAAGTTTACCCGATTATCGGGTTTTTGTCAAGTGAGGGAGAATCATTGACTTTGCCCTGAATTAATGTTATATCTAGTTTAAAATCAAAATGGAGGAGTGAATAATGGCTAAAACAAAAGGCAAAGCAAGAGGCAAGACAAGCACCGGTCTGGAGCCAAATGTTGCCGGATTACTGTGCTACGTGTTGGGGTGGGTAACCGGGGTGGTATTCCTCATCCTGGAGAAGGATAACAAGTTCGTGCGCTTTCATGCGGTGCAATCAATTGTCGTCTTTGGCGCCATTAATGTAGTCTACTTTATCTTTTTCCGCATACCGTATATCTGGGTGATTGGCTGGATCGTCTGGGTGATTGGCTTTATTTTGTGGATAGTGCTGATGCTTAAGGCTTATGCGAGGGAGAAATATAAGCTCCCCTGGGCTGGTGACATTGCTGAGAAAGCGAGCAAATAAACAGGGAGGAAGCAAAATAAAAAAAATCATATCACTAGTGCTGGTAGTGGTTATGGTGCTGGGTTGTATTAGCCTTATTGCCTGTGGTGGGGGAGGGGGAGGTGGAGCGACAACACCGCCTGGCGGCGGAACAACCCCTCCAGGCGAGGAGGAGACGACACCACCAGGTGAGGAAGAGACAACACCGCCAGAGGAAACATTAGTTGATATTCTGGGGCGGCTAGAGGGCTTAGAGGCGGTGAAATACGATATGGTGATAACCGCTCCCGGGATGCCAACAATGACGACAAAGGTGTGGATGGAGGGAAACAAGATGAGAGCCGAGATGACCGAGGAGGGAGAGCCTGTAATTATGCTGATAGACTATGATGAAGGGGTCGCCTATATGTACATGCCAGAGCAGAACATAGCTATGCAAGTGCCTCTCTCCCAGGCGCCAGAATCAGCCATAGAAGAGGCTCAGTCTATCACCGACTATGACTACACTGTTATTGGCACTGATACCAGGGATGGTAAAGTTTGTACGGTGGTTGAATATAGCTATAGCGGGGTATCGACAAAGGTGTGGGTATGGAAAGAGCACGGATTCCCGATTCGAGTTGAGGCGACGAAAGCCGGTGATACGACTATAATCGAGTATAAAAACATAGATTTTGGTGATATCCCTGACAGCATGTTTGAATTGCCAGAGGGCGTTGAGATAATTGAGTTCTGATATATAGGTGGGTGGTTAGCGGCTGACCCTTCAGATGAGTAAGTTTATTGATAAATTGAGTCTGGTCTCCGAGGGCAGGCTCAAGCCTATGGGATTTCGGATGGCGGCACAAGGGGCACCATCGAAGTCCAGGATGCTGCTCGTTGCCAGCGTGGCTGAGGTTGATATCGACCGTTTGGCTGATGATGTGGGTGGGGCTGATGCCGGTCTTTTAGAAATCCCAAAATCGAGTTCCGGGGTTAAAACTCTTAAAAAAGTATGCCAGGCAGTGTCTGATATTCCCTGGGGCGGCTGGCTAAAGGAAATTGGTGGGAAGGAAATAGGGCAGATGGCGGAGGTTGGCGGTGACTTTGTCGTCTTCCCGGCAGCCAGTGCCTCGCTGCCAATACTTGAGGAGAAAAAGCTGGGCAAGGTATTGGAGGTGGAGCCCGGGCTCGACGCGGGGTTGCTAAAGGCAATCGATGACTTGCCGGTAGATGCGGTGCTTATTGCTGGTGAAGGTGGGAAGCGTTTTCTTACCTGGCATTACCTCATGCTGTTTCGGCGCTATGCTAGCCTGCTGACTAAACCCTTGCTGGTC
>CAZHLO010000170.1:0-2704 GCA_964533385.1 uncultured Dehalococcoidales bacterium
ATGGTGGGCGGTACCGGGCTCGAACCAGTGACCTCTGCGATGTCAACGCAGTGCTCTAACCAACTGAGCTAACCGCCCACCGACATAAAAACTAAAACAGCTTTCTTTAAGGAATGCGCCAGCTCGCCCACTTTTCTTTATCTATCTCCCCATTATAGGCATGCTTGGGGGTTATCCCCCGGGCGATTGCCGCCGCCGCAACTGCCTTAGTGATGTCACCAGCGATAAAGGGCAAAGCCCCCATGCCAAGGAGAGCGGTAAAGGTGGCTGGCTCTCCCTTGACCCAGTTGAGCCACAGCCCGAGCTGAAGAAACCCGGGGACATAAATCAGGATAAGATTGGCAAAAAGCATGAGCCCGAGCATAATAAAAAAGCTCCGTGAGCGAATATATCTATCAGTAAAGTAGCCTAAAAAGAGTGCGGCTAGGATAAAGCCGATGATATACCCCCCGGTAGGTCCAGCAAGATAACCCACGCCACCTCCCCAGCCTTGGAACCAGGGAAGTCCAGCAGCACCAAGCCCCGCGTAGATGGCTAGACTGATACCTCCCCACCACCGCCCAAGAAGCACACCAGCCAGAAGCACAGCAAAGGTCTGACCGGTTATTGGCACCGGGCTCCAGGGGAGGGGCATCCTCACCTGAGCCAGAAGCCCGGTAAGAGCCGCCATGCCCAATGCCAGAACTAACTTCCAGGGCAGACTAAGTTCGTAGCGCCATTTAAAGGCATCATACTTAACCCGGTTAATGGTAGTAGCTATCTCCAATTCTTCTCCTCCTATCTTCTAACCTTACTCTCCAAGCTAACAATAATAGCTAGATTGCAGTTATTTTGTCAACCTGGATTGGGATTATTTGCCAGCGGTGTCAGGGGCTTGGCTTCTCACTACCGATAACGCCAATCTCTATATTCCTGCCGCAGTAAGGGCAGGTTATAATAAACGAAATGGGCTGCTTCATCACCCGCTCAGCAACCGCCGTAACCATTGAGTCAATACTATCTAGACGGTTGTCTAACATATCAAGACGCTGTTTAATACGTTCAATATCCTCCGCTCGCTTTTGTCCTACTGTAGCAGGCTTACCTCTCTCTGCCAAAAAAACACCTCTAGGAAGATTATAACCAGACTAATTATATGGGTTAGACGACGCTATGTCAAAGACCAATTCTATGCATATATTGATTTATTCTAACCAGAGTCATATACTAGAGATAACAAGACAAGGGAGGTGTCCCCATGCCTGAGAAGGTAGTCGGAAAGGTAAGCGACTTCTTTGCCCGACCTGTGGTTGCCGGCATTGAGCTAACGGATAGCTTAAAATTAGGCGACAAAATCCATATCAAAGGTCACACTACTGATATGGAACTAACTGTTGACTCAATGCAGATTAACAATGTGAATGTTACTGAAGCCAAGGCAGGAGATTCTGTAGGAATCAAGGTCAGCGAGCGGGTAAGAAGGGGAGACTCAGTCTATAAGGTTACCGACTAAAGCAAATCCCGGAGTTATAGAAAGTAAAGAAATGACAGTAAAGGTACTCATAGAACGTCATGTCCAGAAGGGCAAAGAAGGGGATTTAATTGAGCTACTAAATAAAATGCGAGTTGAGCTAGTCTCGCAGCCGGGTTTCGTTTCCGGTGAGTTGTTACAGAACCAGAAAGACAAATCTACCATCTTTGCCCTTAGCACCTGGCTGAGTGAACTTGACTGGAAATCGTGGGAAGGTAATCCCAAACGTCTAAAGATTGAGTCACAGATTGAACCGCTGCTAACCGAACCACTAAAGTTGACTATTGCCACCTCTTTTTAACTTAACCACACGCCTTTAATGATTAGCCAATGCTTTTGACCAGGTTAGCCATTTCAATGGCACTTGTCGCCGCTTTAAAGCCCTGGTTCCCCTCCTTAGTCCCCGCCCGCTCAATAGCCTGCTCCAGGGTATCGGCAGTGACTACGCCGTAAATAACCGGCAGCCCGGTCTCCAGCCCCACGGCAGCAATCCCCTTAGTCACCTCAGTGGCGATATATTCAAAGTGAGGCGTTCCGCCTCTAATCACCGCTCCCAGGCAGATAATGGCGTTATAGCGCTTGGTCTGGGCTAATTTCTTGGCGACTAAAGGGATTTCAAAGGAGCCCGGCACCCAGGCAACATCGATATCACCCTCGCTAACGCCGTGGCGAAGCAAGGCATCCTCTGCCCCCTCAAGCAGCTTCTTGGTAATAAACTCGTTGAAACGGGAAACAACCAGCCCAAACTTCAGCCCCTTCCCCAACAGCATACCTTCAATAGGCTTGCTCATTGCTTCCTCCTTATTCTGGTTTAATTATCGGAAGTATCCGCTATTTCTAACCGGTGACCCAGCTTTTTCTGTTTTGTCACCAGGTAATCACGGTTATAGGGATTAGGAGTAGTGATAATAGGTATCGTCTCCACCACTTTTAAGCCATAACCTTCTAATCCCACCCTCTTCTGGGGGTTGTTGGTGAGCAATCGAATCTCATGTAAGCCCAGGTCAGCTAGGATTTGGGCACCGATGCCATAGTCCCGCGGGTCTGAGGGAAAACCGAGGGAAAGATTAGCTTCCACCGTGTCCAGCCCTTCATCCTGAAGGGCATAGGCACGAATCTTATTATGGAAGCCAATACCCCGCCCCTCCTGCCTCATATAGAGGAAAACACCCCGCCCCTCGTTGGCGATACTCT
>CAZHLO010000171.1:0-2701 GCA_964533385.1 uncultured Dehalococcoidales bacterium
GGCGTAAACCACATAGCCCAGTAATAATGGCATCCTTTTGCATCCGAGTTATCTATACACATAAACGTTTCCATCGGAGGTTTAATCCCTAGATCCTTTGCCTCCCTGAATGGCATAATTTTCTGCTCCATCGAAGGATCATATTCGAGAATGTATTTGGCGTATTTTCCTCCAGTTTTTCCGGCCATTTTCTTTACACTCCTTTAGTTAATACAATCTCTGCTTTTGTTGCTAATCTTCCCTGCTTTGCCTCCTTTCTTGGGGCGTCCACATCTGAATTATAAGGGTCGTAGTTGGATTTCAACATATACGGCTAATCTCTGCCCCCTCTGCTTGATGGAAATCTAAATCAAACCTCTACCCATGTCAAGAGGGGCACTAGCCCGGTACCATAATCTGCCTGATTATTCCCCAGAAGGATAATCGTAAGTGCAAGAAATCAGACATACCGATGTTTGTGCAGTTTGTTTTTGGTTAATTGACAATGAACACATACTTTATTATCCTATGAGAGGTATCTCACTTCTTTCTAGATTTTGGTTATCTTGGCAGGAGGTGTTACCTTGGCTGATAAAAGTTACGACGCAATAGTTGTTGGAGGGGGGCACCACGGACTGATAATAGCCTGTTACTTACAAAAAGCGGGGATGAATACGGCGATACTGGAAAGGCAGGCAAAGTTAGGCGGTGCTGTTACCAGCGAAGAAGGTCCTGTGCCTGGGTTTCTCTTAAATGAATGTGCGCATTGGACGCGCTTTTATTCCCATCCCGCCTACAGTGATTTCAATCTGAGGGAAAAGGGACTGGAGTACGTTTTCCCAGAGCACAGCGAAGCCATGGTTTTTGACAACGACACCTGTCTGGTAGGCTACTCAGCCATGAGAGTGGTTGACCCTGTTACCGGCCGAGCTGAGTTTTCCGACGAGAATACGCAGAAGACTCTTAAACAGATTGCCCGGTTCTCATCAAACGATGCTAACACCGCTGAGGAATTACTACGGCGGTACCTGGCAAAGTGGCGAGATGCCTTCCGCAGGTACCGTTTCAGCCCACCTACCCCGTGGGGGGAGAAGAACGAACTGGAGAAACTGTGTGATGACCCCAAGGATGGTATCGACCCAGTATACCACTACATGACCTGCCAACAGATTGCCTATGACCTCTTTGAGAGTGAAGAGCTGAGGACACTTTTCATGCGAGGAGCCATGACCTCTACCGGTTGCAGCCCTGACGATGTACTTGGCCCCTATGTTTTTGTCCATAGCATCGGCCTGGTCCTTTCCTGGGAACCAGCTGCTATTGCTATAGGTGGCAGTCAGAGTATAAGTAATGCTCTGGAAAAGGCCTTCACCGAGATGGGAGGAGAGTACTTTGTCAACAGTGAGGTGATAAAGCTCCTTATTGAGGGTGACAGGGCCAAGGGAGTTCGACTGAAGGATGGGACCGAGGTAGAGGCCAAAGAGCTGGTAGTGAGCGACCTGAGTGCTTTCCAGACAATCTGCCAGCTCATCGGTGAGGACTATGTCAGTCCTAAAATTATGCGGCGGGTGAGGAACATTAGATACGACCGGCATAACGTTGTATGGGCAAGCTTTGCTGTGCATGAGTTACCCGAGTACAAAGCTGCCTCCTTTAACCCCGATTGCGGATTGCAGCCCAGACTATATATCGGGCCGAGAAATGCTGACTATATGGCTACCAGGTACCATGCTGAAATCCTGGTTAACGGGATAGCTAGCCGACTATTTTTATTTACCGGTGCCGACTCGGTGTGGGATAAGACACGTGCCCCGGAGGGCAAGCATATCATCGGGGTGGAGGAGTTTGCCGCACCGGCAAGATTCTTCTTGCCAAGTGAATGGGAGCATCTCAGGAATGAATTCGCCTCCAGAATAGTGGAACAGTGGGGGGAGTATGCTCCCAATATGACTAGCGATAATGTCATCGCCAGTCGCATAGTCACCCCTTATGATATTCAGTCCCGACATATAAATATGCCTGAAGGCTCCATTGCCCTTGGGGATATGCTCCTCTCACAGCAGGATAGATTTAGGCCTATCCCTGAGCTGTCTGATTACAGAACCCCGATAGAGAATTTCTATCTATGTTCCGCGGCTGCCCACTCTGGCGTGGGTACCGGCCGGGGGAGTGGCTACTGCTGTTACCAAGCTGTGGCTAAAGATTTCGGCCTGAAAATGGTTGGGGAGAAGAAATGAGAAGGCTAGAAGACAAGGTAGCTATAGTGACCGGTGGGGCTAGAGGACTGGGCAAGACTTTTTGCTTAGCCATGGCCGAGCAAGGGGCTAAGCTGGTGGTAGCTGATATTAAGGATAAAGAAGCCCAGCAAACTACGGAGGAAATCCAAGCTAAAGGCGGCTCGGCTATTGTGCTTAAGGTCGATGTTACCTCTGAGGAGGATACTCTCGGCATGGCTCAAGGAACAATAAAACAATTCGGCCGGATAGATATCCTGGTTAACAATGCGGCTATGGTATACGGTATAACCCGAAAGCCATTTACTGAAATCCCACCAGCCGAGTGGGATAAACTGATGGCGGTGAACCTGAAAGGGGTATTCTTATGCTGCCGAGCGGTATTTCCCCAGATGAAAAAGCAGGGGAAGGGCAAGATTATCAATCTTACCTCGGAAACAGCTTTCACCGGTTCTAATAATCTAATCCACTATGTAACCTCTAAAGGT
>CAZHLO010000172.1:0-2700 GCA_964533385.1 uncultured Dehalococcoidales bacterium
ATATGTGACATATTTGTCTCTATGGGCTTTCAGGTGGTGGAGGGACCGGAGGTGGAGTGGAATTATTATAATTTTGAGGCGCTGAATATCCCCAGGCACCACCCGGCCCGCGACAGCATGGCAACACTCTGGGTTGACGCTGAGAGGGAAGATGAGGAAAGGGAGGTATTACTACGCACTCACTGCACAGCCATAAGTGCTAGGGTTATCGAGACGATGACCCCACCGATTAGAGCCATTGAGCCGGGCAAGGTCTATCGCTATGAAGCCACCGACGCCACCCACCTGTCGGCATTTTACATGATTGACGGGGTGGCAGTGGACAGGGGAATCACCATGGCTGACCTGAAAGGGACTCTCTATGAGTTCGCCCGCCGCTATTTCGGTGAAGATAGAAAGGTCAGATTCCGTTGTGATTTCTATCCCTTTGTCGAGCCCGGCGTTGAGATGGCTATAGAGTGCCTGGTCTGCGGCGGAAGCGGTTGCCGATTGTGCGGTAATAGCGGCTGGATTGAGATACTGGGGGCGGGTATGACTCATCCCAAGGTGCTGGAACGCGCTGGCATTGACCCCGAGGTTTACACCAGTTTTGCCTTTGGCATGGGTGTGGAGCGTATGCCGATGTTGCGCTACGGGATTGATGACATGAGGCTATTCTACGGTAGCGACCTTAGATTCTTAAGGCAATTCTGAGGTTTTAGTTATGAAGGTTTCACTGAAATGGCTTAAGGAATATGTAGATATCAGCTTGCCGCCGGCTGAGCTAGCCCAGAGATTGACCATGGCTGGCATCGAGGTCAAGGGGTGGCAGGTTAGCGGTGGCGACTGGGAAAGTATCGTTGTCGGGCAAATTGTGGCGATTAGTCCCCACCCCAATGCCGACCGCCTCACCCTGCCGACGGTAGACCTGGGCACCGAAAGGCAAACCGTTGTCTGCGGCGCGCCCAATCTCAGGATAGGTGATAAGGTAGCCTTTGCCCGTGTTGGCGCTCAGCTTATAGACGGGCATACCGGACAGGTGTTTCGCTTAAAGTCAGCCAAGATTCGTGGTGTTGCTTCCAGTGGTATGGTCTGCTCGGAGAAGGAGCTTGGTATCTCTGAGAGCCACGAGGGAATCATGGTCTTGCCCGCTGAAGCCCCAGTTGGTACCCCGCTAACTGATTATATGGGCGATGTTATCCTTGACCTGGAGATAACCCCTAACCGCCCCGATTGCCTTTCGGTAATCGGAATCGCCAGAGAGGTTGCCGCCCTGACCGGTCAGGAGGTCCGTCTCCCTGAGGCTAGCTACGATGAAACGGCAGCTCCTATAGGCCGACAGGTATCAGTAGAGATTATCGCCCCCGACCTGTGCCCGCGGTATAGCGCCAGCCTGGTTACCGGGGTAAAAATCGCTTCTTCCCCCCGCTGGATGCAACAGCGACTTCTGGCTTGTGGTATGCGCCCGATAAATAACGTTGTTGATATCACCAACTACGTCATGCTGGAATATGGGGAGCCGCTGCACGCCTTTGACTATCACCAAGTTAGGGGCAAGAAAATCATCGTCCGCCGGGCGGAGAAGGGCGAGAATATGGTTACCCTGGACGGGGTAAAAAGGGTTCTTTCTCCGGATATGCTGGTTATTGCCGATAGTGAGCGGGGTGTGGCTATCGCCGGGGTTATGGGTGGCGTTGATAGCGAGGTTACCGAGCAGACCACGGACATATTTCTGGAAGCGGCTAGTTTTAACCCGGCGAGCATTTATCATACTGGTAATAGCCTGGGTTTGCTCAGCGAGGCTCGGATGCGATTTGAGCGGGGAATCAGCCCTGAGCTAACTGTGCCGGCGCTGAAACAAGCTACTCAATTGTTTATTCAGCTTGCCGGTGGCAAGGCAGCCAAGGGCTTGATTGACGAGTATCCCGGAAAGAAGGAGCGGAAGCCCATCTTGTTATCAACTGGTAAAATAAACCGCTTTCTGGGTGTTGACTTCAGTCTTGACCAGATAAAAGCGGCGCTGACTTCCCTGGGCTTTGATTGCAGACCAGCCGGTTCAGAGGTCTTGGTTACTGCCCCTTATTGGCGGAGTGACATAAATCTGGCTGAAGACCTTATCGAGGAGGTCGCCCGTATTATTGGCTATGATAAGATTCCAGTTACTATGCTCAGCCAGCCAGTGCCCAGACAGGACCCGTCGCCAATCCTTAAGCTAAAGCAGGAGGTGAGCCGTAGCCTTACCGGCTATGGCTTTCAGGAGGTGATAACCTATTCCTTTACCAGCCTGGATTTGCTAAACAAGTTGTTGCCCGAACCCCATCCCCTTGAGCCGGCGCCCCTGCGAATAACTAACCCTATGACTGCTGACCAGGAGTATCTGCGCCCAAGTTTGCGGGCTAACCTTTTAGCCGCCCTGGCGGCAAATAGGAGGCATGAAGAGGGCAGCATCAGGCTCTTTGAGCTGGGCAGGGTATATCTACCACGACCAAATGACTTGCCCAATGAGCCTGAGATACTATGCGGCTTGCTAAGTGGGCCAAGGTTTGAAGAGTCGTGGCATGGGGATGACACTATGGTTGATTTCTTTGATGCCAAGGGAGTAATTGAGGGCTTATTAAGTCAGTTGGGGGTGGAAGCCAGTTTTGAGCCATGCCATGACGAGAGTTTACACCCAACTAAACAGGCAGCTATAGCTATAGAGGGTAAAAGGCTGGGCGTTAT
>CAZHLO010000173.1:0-2680 GCA_964533385.1 uncultured Dehalococcoidales bacterium
AAGAGCTATTATTTCATCGGCAAGGATAATATTCCTTTTCATACACTTATCTGGCCAGCGATGCTGATGGGTTACGAGGGACTTAATCTGCCTTACGATGTGCCGGCTAATGAGTTTTTAACTATTGAGGGCAGAAAGCTTTCTACCAGTCGCAACTGGGCGGTGTGGCTGCCTGATTACCTGTCCCGCTATGAGCCTGACCCGCTGCGCTATTTATTGTCCATAAATATGCCTGAGACGGCTGACACCGATTTTTCCTGGCGTGAGTTCGTTCGCCGTAATAACGATGAGCTGGTGGCTACCTATGGCAATCTGGTCAACCGGGTGCTTACCTTGGTCTATCGTCAGTTTGATGGCTGCGTTCCCCAGGCTGGGGAGTTGGATAGTCACAGCCAGACGCTCATAGCTCAGGCTGAGGATACCCTCAAGACCATGGATGGGCTTCTTGCTCAATGTCATTTTAAGCAAGCCATAATGTCGGCTATGACGATAGCCCAGGAGACAAATCGTTATCTTGACGAAAAGTCACCATGGAAAATGGTTAAAGAGAGCAGGGAGGCTGCGGCTACATCTCTGTATGTAGCTATTTGCGTAATCTCCTACCTGAAAACTATGCTCTACCCCTTCCTGCCCTTTAGCTCTCAGAAGTTGCATGAATATCTTGGTTTTGATGGTCATGTCCAGGATGATGGCTGGAAGCCAAATCCGCCGTCACCGGGGCAGAAATTATTAGAGCCCAAGCCCCTGTTTGTCAAATTAGATGAAAAGATAGTTGAGGAGGAGACAGCTCGGCTGGGTAATCCTGGCTGAAGGAGAAGTTTTTGCAGTTAAGGGAGATTTATCAGCTGGTTGGGGAAGACTTAGCCAAGGTGGAGAGCCAGATAAGGTCGGTGACCGAGGTTGATTCCCCCCGCCTGGCTGAGCTATTGGACCATAGCCTGAAGGGAGGTGGCAAGAGGATTCGTCCTGTGCTTACCTTGCTATCAGGTAAGTTTTATTACTACGACCTTGACCGGCTTCTGCCTATGGCTACGGCGGTTGAGCTTATGCACACGGCAACCCTGGTTCATGATGATGCTATTGACAATTCCACCGTTCGGCGGGGGCGGCCGACGATTAATAAGGTGTGGGGTGGAGATAAAGCGGTGCTGTTAGGAGACTATCTATTTGCCAAGGCGGGTGAGTTTGCCGCTTTAACCGGGAATCTGCGAGTAATAAGGCTCTTTGCCCAGACTCTCCAGATTATTTCCAGTGGTGAGTTGGATCAGACCTTTAATGCCTTTAACCTGGAGCAGAGCCGTGACGGCTACTTTGAAAGGATTTCCCGTAAAACTGCCTCCCTGTTCTCCCTGGCTGCTGAGTCGGGGGCTATCTTAAGCCAATCTCCAGAGGAGTCTATCAAGGTTCTAAGAGAATATGGCTGTAACCTTGGTATCGCCTTCCAGATTGTAGATGATATCCTGGATTTTGTTGGCACCGAGGAGGAAATGGGCAAGCCGATAGGCTCAGATTTGGCTCAGGGAACGCTTACTCTGCCAGCGATGCTTCTTCTGGAGCGCTATCCTGAGGATAACCCGGTAAAGGAGTTGTTCCATAACCGTGATATGCCGGAGGGGGGTAAAAAGAAAAGAATAAACCAGGCGATAGAGCTAGTCCATAGTGCATCAATCCTCAACCAATGTTATGAGGTTGCCTCGGGTTATTGCGCTCGGGCTTGCCAAAATCTTAAGCTACTTCCCGATAACCCCAGTCGGCAGGTGCTAGAGGACTTGGTGGAATTGGTAATAAGCCGGAGAAAATAGAGGGTTTGATTTTTATTCCCACCCAACTTTAATACTGCCGTCGGTGTAGGTTTCTGTCTTCTTAGTTGGCATGAGCTCTTTAAATCGGTCAACGGCATAGCCGCAGGCGGCTAAGCCCTCCTGGCGGTGGGCGGCGGCTATGGCAACAAGAAAGTTAATTTCACCTACTTTGAGCTTGCCTATTCTATGGCATATAGCTATATTATTAAGTTGCCATTTTTGTCCGATTTCACTGGCGATTTGTTGCAATTTGTCTTTTGCCGTTCCTTGGGTGTCTTCATATTCCACGGAAAGAACCGGTTTACCGTGGGGGGAATGGCGAATCAAGCCGATATAGGTGACCACACAGCCACTGGTATCGGTCTTGACCTTACTAATCACCAACTCAGGGGAGATTGGCTTTTGCGTAATCTCAATCACGCCAGTTTCACTTCAAAACCATTATGAGGCGGGAGCTTGCTTGGGGATAAGCTGGGGTGAGTCCTTGGTTTTCTTGGGTGCGGCCTTGGCTTTCGCTTTGGTTATTGCCTCTACTGGTTTGGGAGTGGACGGGGCGGTGGCTTTGGCTTTGACGGATAGGGGTTCGGTAAAAGCGGCCTCTAGCTCTTCGCCCTCTATGGTCTCTTGGGCAATGAGTTTTTCGGCAATATGGACTAGTCTTTCCTTGTTTTCGGTTAGAATTTTTCTGGCGGCTTCATAAGCCTGGTGGATGATATTGTTGACTTCATCATCAATCTGTTCCGCCACCTTATCACTGTAATCCCTTTGCTCGGCGATTTCACGGCCAAGGAAGACCATCTCCTGCTTGTCGCCAAAGGTTCGGGGGCCCAGTTTATCGCTCATGCCAAAGTCGGTTACCATCCTGCGGGCAAGCTCGG
>CAZHLO010000174.1:0-2671 GCA_964533385.1 uncultured Dehalococcoidales bacterium
GTATACAGTCCGGCAATGCCACTGCCAACTATGATGTAATCATAATAACTCGAGGCCTTGCTATTTCCCATTAAACCACCGCCAACATTCGGTCCAGTGCTTGCTTTGCCCTCAGCCTTATATCTTCAGGTACTGTGACCCGGTTGCGCCTTAATTTCATGGTTCCGATAACGGTCCCCAGATGAGTCTTCTTCATATTGGCGCAGAAAAGGCGGGGAGAAAGTAAATAAAACTTCTTCTTCGGGTTTTCCTTATACAATCGATGAAGTAGGCCCTCCTCCGTGCCAATAAGAAAGGTTTTCGCCGGACTTTCTTTGGCATAGCGTATCATCTGGGAAGTGCTTAGAACCGCATCAGCCAGCTTGATGACTTCCTCCCGGCATTCGGGATGAACCAGCACTTTAGCCTCGGGGTGATTGTATTTAGCCAACCGCACTTCCTCAGCTCTCAGCCGGACATGAGCAATACAATACCCCGGATAGAGAATCATCCTTTTTCGGCTCACTTTGGTAGAGACATAATGCCCTAAGTGTTTGTCGGGAATAAACAGAATCTCGTCGTTGGGTAGTGACTGCACCACTTTAACCGCATTGGCCGAGGTGCAGCAGATATCACTCCCGGCTTTGACCGCGGCAGTAGTATTAACATAGGCCACCACAGTTGCTTTGGGATACCTCTCCTTCCATTCTTTTAGCTTATCGGCATCAATCATAGCTGCCATGGGACAGCAAGCGGTAGCGACAGATAGCAGAACAGTGGCATCTGGATTGAGGATAGCGGCCGTCTCGGCCATAAAGTCAACGCCACAGAAAACAATGGTCTCCGCCTTAACCTCAGCGCAGCGTCGGGCTAACTCAAGCGAATCACCAACAAAGTCAGCTATATCCTGAACCTCGGGTCGCTGATAATTATGGGCAACGATAATCGCACCCAGCTTCTCTTTTAGTTCAGCTATTTGTTCTCTGAGTCGCTGGCTCATCATAGGAGGCAGAGTAGCAAATATATCCGCAACTGTCAACAAAGTATTATAAAGAATATAGAGGAATTATATGACCGGAGAAGGAGTTGCACAAAGCGCCCAATTGTTGGATACAGGGCATCTAACTCTGTGAGTAACATCTTTACCCTGCGGGCAGCAGCATAAGGTCCCCAACTAACCAGAAAGAAAAAGGGGAAGAGGAATATCCCCCTTCCCCTCGAATGTCTTTAAAGCCACTCCTTATGTCTATAGACCACCGTAGGGATACTGTGTCCCGGCTTTGTCCCCTTGTTCCAAGGAAATCTTGATTGTTTCGCCTTTGCTACTCTTACCATACATGGTGAGTTCTCTATATGGGTCCTCGTAGAGATCGTCGAGCCCGACTGCGTGACCTGCCTCATGTGTGGCAATGTTTTGTACGTCGTAAGCATTCTTCAGCTTTGAAGACCCCTCGTCGTCAGGATCGATTCCCCACTTGAGTAAGGCATTAAATACAATATCGAATTCTTCAATGGGTCAAGCGTAGTAGGGTTACCATCATCCCAGTACCTACTCTAGTCATGCCAATTATAGTAGTAGGGGCTATGCCTACCCAGGATATTGTGTTCTGCCCATCATTGCTGAAACCAGAAGCCGTGGTTTGCCCAGCGAGATTAAACAGTTCCGTTTTTGTAACCGCATCCCATCTTTCGAATGCCAACTCGATCTCAGCAACCGCGCCGATAGGTCCCCCTGATGGATTGACATAATAGTTAGCAGTCCCAGGAAGATAGAATCCCCATAACTTGTAAGGGTGTTATCCACCGGCGGAGGTTCAGGTTTTCCTGGCTTATCGGGCTTTGCGTAATGAATGAAGGTAATTTCTTTAAGTTGTGGTAGCGTGATGGGCTTCTTGGGAGGTTCTGCAGCGAAGGCTATGGACGAGAGGTTCAAAATAAGGGCAATCACAACAAAAATAGCAACTATTCTTTTCATTTTCTACTCTCTCAGTTCCATTTCGGATTGTATGCTAATTCTAGCACTCTTGCCATCTTTGCCAAGCACCCTCGGTTGAAAGATGAAAGGTGACAAAACGCTATTTTATTACCTCAACTGTAATTGACCAAATCTCCAGAGAATGCTTCAATGTCTATTGCAATGTATTCTCAAATGGCATAGAATTTGCTGACCATAGAGTTTATTTTTGTCGGCAATAAATGGACGGGTGTGCCGGAGTTTTACACTACCAACTAACGGATAACTCTTAATAATCGAAAGGAGGAAAACTAATGGCAGAAACAAAATACGGGAAGTACTTTATAACCTATGACAAGGAGAAATGGCGATGGCCTAATGAGATGCGACCAGTTATGGCACACATGGAAGACGCTGTAGCTAAAGGAAGCCACTTCTATCTAGTTCACTGGGTGCTTCCTTCCGAAGGTTTTGGTTTTGGAGTTGCTGATACCGAGATCTGGCGGACGCAGTACGGCGAGCTTAACGAAAAAATGTTTACTCACCCCATGGCTGGGCACCCACCACACATACATAAAGATGCCGAACTCCTATTTCACATTGGAACAGACCCGAATAACCCAATGGACCTGGGCGCTGAGGTTCAGATGCATATGGGCCCGGAGATGGAAAGGCATGTCTTTAATAAGACCACGGTAATCTGGATTCCGCCCAATTTCATACACTCCCCGTGGAAAC
>CAZHLO010000175.1:0-2656 GCA_964533385.1 uncultured Dehalococcoidales bacterium
CCGGCGCCAAAGAGCTTATGTGTATTAACGTTCTCGGCGGCAGTGGCCGGAAATACGCTCGAACGGGTGACGTCATTGTGGCTTCAGTAAAAAAGGCAACCCCAAGGGGGGTGGTGAAGAAGGGGGAGGTGGTCAGGGCAGTTATTATTCGCTGTGCCCAGCCATATCGGCGCCCTGATGGCTCTTATATCAGATTTGATGAGAATGCCGCGGTCATCTTAACTGATAAGAATAACCCTAAAGGGACCAGAATATTTGGACCGGTAGCCAGAGAGCTGAGAGACAAGAATTTTACCAAGATTATATCTCTGGCACCTGAGGTGTTGTGAGGAAGAAATGAATATCAGAAAGAACGATACGGTACTGGTTATTGCTGGTAAGGATAGGGGTAAGAAGGGCAGGGTGCGCTTTGCTTACCCTAAGAAGGAGCGGCTACTGGTGGAAGGCATCAACTTCATCAAAAAGCACAGCCGAGCCAGGGGGGCAGTTAGGCAGGCAGGTATAATCGAACGGGAGGCACCAATTCATGTGTCAGATGTTATGCTGCTGTGCAGTAAGTGCAATCATCCGGCTCGGGTTGGTTTCACCTTCCTGGCTGATGGCAGGAAGGTTCGGGTCTGTCGCTCCTGCGGTGAGGTAATTGATTAAATGTCAAGACTCAAGGAAAGATATAAAAAAGAGGTTGTTCCTCAACTGATGGAGCGCTACGGGTATAAGAATATAATGCAGGTGCCGCGTCTGGACAAGGTAGTACTTAATATCGGCCTGGGCGAGGCGATTCAGAATGCTAAGGCTATGGAAGCGGCGGAGAAGGATTTAGCTGATATTTCAGGCCAACATCCCATTATCACCCGGGCCAAGAAATCCATCGCCGCCTTCAGGTTGAGGTCAGGAATGACCATCGGGCTGAAGGTGACCCTGCGAGGGGAGCGCATGTATCACTTTTTTGACAAGCTGGTAAATATTGCCTTGCCCCGGATGCGCGAGTTCCACGGCGTTTCCCCCGCTTCCTTTGATGGTCGGGGCAATTATACCCTAGGGCTTAAGGAACAGCTTGTCTTCCCCGAAGTAGACTACGATAAGATAGACAAGGTGCGGGGATTAGAGGTATCAATCGGCACTACGGCTAAGACCGATGAGGAAGGCAGGCACCTCCTGGAATTATTAGGCATGCCTTTTGCCGCCGATTAAGACGGAGCAGGAATGGCTAAGAAATCAAAAATTGAAAAGTCGAAACGGCCGGCCAAATATAAGGTGCAGCAGCATAATCGTTGCCTCCTGTGTGGTCGACCACGTGCCTATATTCGTAAGTTTGGCTTATGCCGTATTTGTTTTCGCAAGTTAGCCCTTGCCGGCCAAATTCCCGGAGTAAGAAAATCAAGCTGGTGAAGTAGATATGACTATTTCTGACCCAATAGCCGATATGTTGACCAGGATACGCAATGCCCTTATGGCGAGGCATGATTTTGTGTTGGTTCCAGCCTCAAAGATGAAGCTGGCTATTACCCGAATCCTTAAGAAAGAGGGTTTCATCGTTGATTATGAGGTGCTTAAGGGTAAACCTCACCGGGAAATTAAGCTCTACCTCAAATATGATGATAATAATCAGCCCGTCCTTTCCGGGTTGGAACGGGTTAGCAAGCCGGGGCTGGGGGTATATGTCGGACGGGATGAAATCCCCCGCGTTTATGGTGGTTTGGGCATCGCTATCATTTCTACATCCAGTGGTGTCATGACCGGCCAGCAAGCCTGGCGCAAGGGGATTGGTGGTGAACTTCTATGCTATATATGGTAAATAAGTCTCAGGGTGATATAAATGTCTAGGGTGGGTCTGACGCCGATACCGCTGCCACCGGGCGTAAAGGTGAGCATCGAAAAGGATGTGGTCACGGTGACCGGTCCCAAAGGGGAGCTTCGTCGTCGCTTCAACCCAGATATGAGTATTACCCTGAACAATAATATCCTGACGGTGTCGCGACCTAGCGATGGCAGGGAGCATCGTTCCCTGCACGGACTGACGCGGAGTCTTTTAGCTAATATGGTGCAGGGGGTAAGTAACGGCTTTGCCAAAGAGTTAGAGATAGTTGGAGTGGGCTATCGGGCGGAAAAAAGCGGGGATAAGCTGGTGCTTCGTGTTGGATATTCACACCCAGTGGAGGTAACACCCTTACCCGGCGTATCCTTGGATGTGGAGGGAGGAAATCGTATCAAGGTTAGCGGGATTGACAAGGAGGTAGTGGGCGAGATGGCAGCCGAAATTCGGACTATTCGCCCCCCTGATGCTTACAAGGGCAAGGGTATTAGATATGCCGGGGAGCTTGTCCATCTTAAGGCAGGCAAAGCCGGTAAGGTTATAGGCAAGAGAGAATAATGGCAAGAGTTGAACCAAGATTAGCCCGTAAAAGAAGACACGCCCGAGTCAGAGCCAGAGTAGCCGGCACTGTCTCCAGCCCACGACTTTGCGTTTTTCGTAGCCTGAACCATATTTACGCCCAGGTCATCGATGATTTGAGAGGGCACACCCTGGTGGCGGCTTCAACCCTGGAGCCGGAGATAAAAGGTGGAACCGATAGCAAAGGCAAGTCAGCTAAGGCTGAGCTTGTTGGTTCTCTGGTGGCTAAGCGAGCCTTAAGTAA
Source organism: uncultured Dehalococcoidales bacterium (assembly GCA_964533385.1). GTDB lineage: Bacteria > Chloroflexota > Dehalococcoidia > Dehalococcoidales > BS750m-G39 > CAZHLO01. The sequence goes on from CAZHLO010000175.1 coordinate 2,637, forward strand.
AGGGATAAACCAGGTGGTCT
>CAZHLO010000176.1:0-2582 GCA_964533385.1 uncultured Dehalococcoidales bacterium
CATCAGGGATATCAGGGTGTGCCGCGGGGAAAGCCCGGGTCGCCCCCTTGCGATGGACACAAAGTCTCTCTTTCTTGCCATCAATGGTATATTCCTCTATCTTGGCGACGTTATGGCAGACATCGTAAATCTGCCTCATACCCAGTTCCTGCTGGCTCTTGCCGAAGACTTTTGCCAAAGACTCCCTCGCCCAGTGCAGGATGAACTGCCGGTTAGTCCAGGCATAGTTAGCGGCACATGACATGGCTGCCAGGTAGTCCTGTCCTTCGGGCGAATTTATCGGGGCACAGGCAAGCTGGCGGTCAGGCAGGCTGATGCCGTATCTTTTTACTGCCTCCCCTAATAGCGCTACATAGTCGGTGCAAATCTGGTGCCCAAAGCCTCTAGAACCGGTGTGTATCAAGATAAGCACCTGGCCTAAATCCTCGATGCCCATAGCCCTGGCGGCATCCCGGTCATAGAGCTCATCCACCACCTCCACCTCCAGAAAGTGATTGCCCGAACCCAAAGTCCCCAGTTGCGGGATACCCCGCTTCTTAGCCTTACTGCTAACCTTATCCGGTTTAGCCCCCTTTATACAGCCAGACTCCTCGGTAACGATAATATCCTCGGCCAGACCGTAGCCCTTCTCTACCGCCCAACGGCTACCCTTTACCATAACCTCATCCAGCTCTTTCTCGCTGGCCCTTATCTTGCCTTCCGAACCCACTCCGGAAGGAATATTGAGGAAAAGCTCATTGACCAGTTGCTCAATTTTAGGTCTTACCTCTTTCTCGGTGAGGTTGGTTCGCACTAATCTAACGCCACAGTTAATATCAAAGCCGACGCCGCCGGGCGATACTACCCCATCCTTTACCCTTGTTGCCGCCACCCCACCTATAGGGAAGCCGTAGCCCCAGTGAATATCAGGCATCGCCAGTGAGTGGTCGACAATGCCGGGGAGAAAGGCCACATTAGCTACCTGCTGAAAAACCTGCTCTTGCCAGATATGACCGAGCATGGCTTCGCTGGCAAAGATGAGACCAGGCACTGTCATACCTGGCTTATAGCTGGTTGGTATCTCCCAGCGGTAATCGTCTATCTTCTTTAGTATTTCTTTCCAGGGTGCTGCCATTTTAACCTCGATTAAATATCAAATAATACCTGAAGCCGGCAGCCGTCATTTTTGTCCACCTTCAGCATATGGTAAGTGGCTGCCTTGACCCCTATTTTCAATTTGTGCCTGGAGCTATCCACCTTCTCCCCGTAGCCTCTAGTCTTAAGGTGGGTATTATCTAGCTGGATAATATCAAAACGCTTAAAAAGAATACCCTCGGTATCAAATCGATAAACCAGTTCGTTCAGCCATTCCACAAGTAAACTTTCCACGTCACTGGCAGTTAGCTCTATATCCCAATGCAGAACCTCCTCCACATCATCAAGCTCGGTTATCAGGCTGAACAAAGCCCTAGCCGCATTGGCAAACGCCTGCCTCATATCAGCGCCATAGGCGATAATGCCAACATCGGCGGTATGGTCTAAGATTTCAAAGTCTTTCTTCCCAGCCATCTGAGAAGTAAATTATATCACAATTGGTTATGGCAATAAACTTTGAGCTTTTCTGAGATTAGCACCCTATCCCCTTGGCCCCCTTCCCCTCTAGGGGAAGGGGGAGACATTTTAAGAGGGGGGCGAAGCCCCCCTCTTTTTTATTCCTCCCCCTCTCCTTTCCAAGGAGAGGGGGATACAGGGGGTGAGGTTAATAAATAATCTCTTTGAGGCTTTCCCCGCTATTTAGTATAATATAGCTAAGAATGACTTTAGGGGACTTCAGATGGGCGATATCAAGAGTGCCCGCGAGATAGCCTTGGAAAAGGTGGAAAAGCTAGGCGAGGCGACTGACGAGGAGCGCCTGAGGTGGAAATATGTCCCCGAAGGGGAAAAACTGGCTGCTAGGTATCTAAAGCAAAACCTGAACCTGGTTGCCGAATTGGGCAAATATGAGGAAGAGGTGCTCAGATATATAAAAGAGGGGGCTGCCGATATACTACTCAGGAATATCAACCTGCCCAAGAATGACCTCGCCCGGAAAAATAACAAAAAGGCGATGGAGGGTTTGAAGACATTGAAGAAGGATAAAATAGGTGTGGAAAATATCTTCAGTAAGATGAGGAATATCTTCAACCACTACACCGAACAGGGTGAGCAACAGAGAAGACAGGTTTACACACAATTAAAGGCTGAGTTTGAGGCTAAGGTTCAGCAAGCAATCCAGCAGCAGTTAGGTTCGATGGTGGGGATTAAGATAAATGTGGAAAGACAGCCACAGTTCCAGGAGGAGTGGAATAAGCTACTGGTCCAGCTGGATTCGCAATACCTCCTGCTTCTAAACCAGTACAAGCAGGAGCTATCAGCCATAGGCTAGGAAACAACAATGGATATTGATGACGAGAGAATAAGGGAAGCAGTTGAGCGCACCGAGATATTAAGACCGCCTAAGCGGAGACTGGCTACCTTTGGCACGACTAACATATACTACTACCTGGTCACTGAGCCGGCTTACTCCGAGCTAATAAAGAGTGCCACCGAGACCGTGATTAGAG
>CAZHLO010000177.1:0-2565 GCA_964533385.1 uncultured Dehalococcoidales bacterium
GCTACCACCTTATCTATGCCCAGATTATATAAATCCTCCCAACCTCCTGTTGCCTCACCCCCATACTTGGTGCTGGGCAGCACTGTAAGCAGGTTCATTATGCTTAAGTGCCCTCTACCCTCGATAACCTTTAGTGGAGCCACCGTTATCAAGTAATCGCAAGATAAGATAACATTAGGCACCCAGAAGGTAGGCACTGCCAAGGGCTTAGGCAGAGGGTTATCTATCTCTACCCAGACACAATCCTTCACATCCAGCATCAATACTCGAGGAAAATTATAACCTAAAGCCTGGTATATGGGGTAGACTGGTTCCCCCGTGGGGGTACCCTCAAGGATTAGAATATCGGCGTCACTAACCTGCCTGATGCCCTCTACTATTGCCGAGAGCATACTCTGGCTGGTAGTCACCGGATATGATGGCGGGTAAGCAGCGCTGGGTTTAACCAAAACGCGCCGCGCCCTGGATACTACCGACGGTGGTTCAAAGATAAACCCCGAAGCATCAAATATCAAGCCTTCCTCCTCAACTGGTTACTCTACCTCTTCACTCCAATCCAGCATCATCACCTGGACCGAATCCCCCTCTTTCACCCCGGGCTTATCCTCAGGGACAATCACCAGCCCGTTAGCCAGAGACATAGAGGTTAGAATCCCTGAGCCCTGAGGACCGGTAAGTCGGGCAAAATACCTGCCGCCGCGCTTTTCCACTATCGCCCGGGCAAAGATACGGCGCCCATCAGTATTCTCAATAGCCCCCTCCAGCACCGCTTCCACAGCGGGCTTGGTCAAACTTTTCTTGCCCATCATCTTGAGAATAGCCGGACGGGCAAATAGCTCAAAGTTAATCATGGCACTAACCGGGTTGCCCGCCAGACCAAAGAGGGGTATATTTTTGACCTTGCCCTTACTCCGCTCTTTAATCACACCGAAGACAACGGGTTTTCCCGGCTTCTGTCGAACTCGCCAGAAGACAATTTCACCTCGCTTTGACAGAACATCCCTGACAATATCGTAATCGCCAAAAGAGACGCCACCGGAGGTTATCAGCATATCGGCATCCAGCCCAAGGTGAAGCCTGGCTACCAGTGAATCCTCAATGTCTGAGGCTATGCCCAGCATTTTAGGAATACCCCCATAACGCAGAACTAGAGCCGCCACACTATAGCTATTACTGTTGTATATCTTGCCTTCAGGCAGTGGCTGAGCGATATCCACCACCTCATCTCCAGTGGCTAAAATAGCCACCACCGGACGGCGGATAACCTTCACCTTACTGCGCCCCAGCGAAGCCAGAACACCGACCTCGGCCGGTCTGATTACTGTCCCCTTGCCCAGCACTATTGAGCCGGCGGTGATATCCTCACCCGCCCGCCGGATTTCCAGGCCAGGCTTTGCCTCAGTCAGAATGCCTATCTCCGATGAAGTCCCCTGGCGCTCTGACTCATCGGTATCCTCAAACCTGACTACACAGTCAGCGCCCTTAGGTATTGCTGCCCCGGTCATAATCCGAATCGCTGTCCCCGGTTCTACCTCAGACCGGGAAATAGAACCAGCAGTGACAGTTTCAATAACGCGCAGAATACGAGGAGACTTTCGGCTGGCGCCACGAGTATCGGCTGACCTGAGCGCATAACCATCCATAGCGGAATTGTCCAGCGGGGGGATATTAATGCTGGAAGATACATCCTCAGCCAGAACCTGCCCCAGACAGCCCAGGATAGGGCTCTCCTCAGCCTCAAGGACATCTATACGAGCCAGAATTTTCTCCAGAGCCTCGTCAACGCTTATCACCGCTTGTCTCCTTTGCCAATTGCTCCGCCTTCTCCAAATCAGCCTCGGTATTAACATTGAAAAAGCTTAAGTGTCTGGGGTCGAAGCGGTCAATTTCCTCAGTCTCTACATACCTGACTTTAACCAAATCAAACAAGGCATTAATCCTTAGATTACCCTGCTTAAGCAGCCGCTCTATAGGAGCCAGGCAGCTCTTGGAGTAAACAGCGTGAAGCGGTTCATCCAGCTCTCCCAAGCGGGGAACCACCAGGTCAAAGCCAGCCGAAATTTGTATCATATAGCGCAGCAAGGATTGGTTCAGGAAGGGCATATCACAGGCGACGACAAGGTTATACCATGAGTTTGATGCGGCTAAGCCAGTACCTAGACCAACTAAGGCGCCTTTACCCGGGTAAGCATCAGCTACTATTCTAAACCCCAAGTTGCCAATAGACTGGGAAAGGGACTTGTCCCTAGCCGTAACTATAATAATATCATTGCTAAAGGAAACAAGTTGGGATAAAACCCGCTGGAGCAAATTCCTGTTGTCAATAACCTCCAGAGCCTTGTCTCTCCCCAAACGCAAGCCCTTGCCGCCGGCAAGAACAATACAACCTATGTCCAAAGTATTTTCTTGAGTCCCCTTAACCTCACCCCCATATATTATTATACCACTATAGTCAACAACCTGAAGATAGAGATTGTTTATTAACCTCACCCCCTTGAATCCCCCCTCCCCTTGCAAAGGAGGGTGGAAGTTTTTATAGAAGAGGGGCTTTGTTTCCTCCTCCCC
>CAZHLO010000178.1:0-1294 GCA_964533385.1 uncultured Dehalococcoidales bacterium
CCCTCCCACCCTTGGAGGCTTCGCCCCCAATCTCCCATTTGGGTAGAAAAAAATTAAAAGAGGAGAGGGGTAAGAGAGTTTAAGAGGGGCTAACGCCCCTCTTTTTAAAAAACCTTCCCCCTCTCCTTGATAAGGAGAGGGGGATATAAGGGGTGAGGTTACCATAATGAAATTCGGGTTCCCTGAAAAATCGCAGATTTTTTAGGGTGAAGAGAGGGTGAGGTTAATAAACAATATTAAGAGCAAGTTTGACTTTGGCTTGCCTTTTTGCTATGCTTTAGTAAAATTGAATAGAGTTACGGGGTGCCCGAGCGTAAGCCAAGGGCTTAAATGGAGGGCAAGTGCGGTGCAAATCCGCCACAGTCCCGCCTGCTGTAATTGAAGCTTTAAGCTCATAAGTCAGAACACCAGCCCCTAATTGGTGTCGCCTCCGCGGAGAAGGGGGGCAGATTATAAATGATGGGAATCCCCTTGTCCTGCAGACGAGGGGATTTTTTATTAAATAACTATTTGAGTTTATTAAATTGAGACGCCGTAATAAGCTAATTCTGGTTTTGTCCCTGCTGGGAGTCAGCCTGATAGTTGCCTTATTTCTAGCCAGTGCCTTTGGCGCCGTATCTATCTCTCTACCGGATATAGTAAAGATGACTCTCAATAAGGTGGCTATTTTTGATTTTCCATCGACCTGGAAGGCAGCCGAGGAAACGATAATCTTCCAGATTAGGCTGCCCCGGGTAATCGGCGGGGCACTGGTGGGAATGGCTCTGGCTACGGCTGGGGCACTTTTTCAAGGATTACTGCGTAATCCTATGGCTGACCCTTACATCATAGGCACCTCAGCCGGAGCGGCTCTGGGGGCTACCATAGCTATGTTACTGCCGATAAATCTGGCTTTCCTGGGCTTTGGTCTGGTGCCGGTAGCCGCCTTTGGCGGTGCCCTGGCTACAGTGTTCCTGGTCTATAATCTGGCGCGGGTGGGGGGCAAGACGCCTATCATAAGTATGCTCTTAGCTGGGGTGGTAGTTAGTTCCTTCATGGCCGCCATTATGGCACTTCTGATATCAACAAGCGACCGCCTACAGCTAAACATCCAATCGGTTTATTCCTTCCTTCTGGGTCATATCTCAGTAACTGGCTGGCAGCAGATAGCGGTTATTACTCCACTGGTCATCGGTGGCGTTATCGGCGCCCGATTTCTGGCTGCCCATTTGAATGCTCTCTCTCTGGGGGAGGAGGGAGCGGCCTATGTAGGGGCTGTCTCTTATACACATCTCCGAGCCCACGAGACAGGCAG
>CAZHLO010000178.1:1304-2563 GCA_964533385.1 uncultured Dehalococcoidales bacterium
GGGTTCCCTGCTTACCGCCGCCGCCGTTTCTATCAGTGGTCTGGTTGCTTTTGTTGGGCTGGTAGTGCCTCATGCCGTGCGCTTGAGCTTTGGGCCTGACCATCGATTTCTCCTGCCGGCGGCGGCACTGGGCGGAGGCGCCTTTGTCATTATCGCCGACCTTTTGGCTCGCACCATCATGGCGCCGACAGAGATTCCGGTGGGGGTTATTACTGCCATTATCGGGGCTCCATTTTTCCTTTACCTGCTAAGGCGCACCAGGAAGGAGTATGCCTTCTGATGATAAGCCTAGAGATTAGCCAGGTTGACTTCTCTTACTTTGATGGGCTGGTTTTGCATAATATTGACCTTTCCATTAAGGGGGGGGAGATGGTGGGGCTGCTTGGTCCCAATGGCTCGGGCAAGACCACCCTGCTCAAATTAGCCAGCGGTATCCTGAAGCCGGCTCAAGGGGAAATCAGGCTTGATGGAGACCCCATAAGCACCTTAAGCCGAAAGTATGTCGCCCGCCATGTAGCCGTGGTGCCACAGCAGTTTCATATACCCTTTGCCTTTACCAGCGGCGAGGTGGTAATGCTGGGCAGGACTCCCTTCCTCAGAGCCCTGGCTGAGGAAAGCGAAGCTGATAGGCGAGTGGTCAATAATGCTTTAGAGCTAGTTGGCATCGGCGAGCTGGCAGAGCGGCGTTTTGATGAGCTGAGCGGAGGGGAACGGCAGAAGGTTATCCTGGCGATGGCATTGGCTCAGCAGCCCAAGCTACTGCTCCTTGATGAGCCCACCGTGCACCTGGATATCGCCCACCAGATGGAAATCCTGGAGCTGGTGAGAGACCTCAATAAGGGGCAGGGGCTTACTGTCATTGCCGCTATGCACGACCTTAACCTGGCAGCACTCTACTTTGACCGCTTAGTCCTGCTCAAAGAGGGGCGGGTCTGGGCAGATGGCGCTCCCAATCAGGTCTTGACCGAGGCTAGAATAAGCGAGGTCTTTTCGGCATCAGTCAGGGTAGAAAAGCACCCGCTAACCGGTGCCCCTCATATCGTGGTTATGCCCAAGGGAAAAACTACTCACCAAAGATAACTCGTCTATCGTCGTCTTCAAAGCCTTAGCCACATTATGAGCCAGTTTCAGGGAAGGGTTGTACTTTCCCTACTTTCGGTTGTTCTTCTACCCACCCTGACCCACCTTACAGAGGTTTCACCTCTTTTAACACCTGTCTCTTATACACATCTGACGCTGCCGACGAATAGAGAGGTGTA
>CAZHLO010000179.1:0-2539 GCA_964533385.1 uncultured Dehalococcoidales bacterium
GATCTAGTACGGTCTCGTGGGCTCGGAGATGTGTATAAGAGACAGGCCTTCATTACTGCCGCCCATGACCACCGAGGAAGCCCTCGAGGTTACCAAGATATACAGCGTAAGCGGCTTACTGCCAGCAGATACCCCCCTCATCAGACACCGTCCCTTCCGCTCCCCACACTACACTATCTCCAACGCCGGGCTGGTGGGTGGCGGACATTGGCCCAGACCGGGTGAAATAAGCCTCAGCCATCGGGGGGTGCTATTTCTTGATGAGCTTCCCGAATTCGGGCATGCTGTGCTTGAGGTATTGCGCCAACCTCTAGAAGACAGGGTAATCACCATCAGCCGTGCTCAGGGGAGTATAACCTTCCCAGCCAATTTTATGCTGGTGGGAGCGATGAACCCCTGCCCCTGCGGCTATTACGGCGACCCCTTTAAGCAGTGCACCTGCTCCCCAGGCTTGGTCGCCCGGTATCAGAAGCGCATCAGCGGACCGTTCATTGACCGGGTTGATATCTTTGTTGAGGTGCCCCACATTGACTATGAGAAGCTGGCTGACGATAGGCTAGGAGAAAAGTCAGAGAAGGTCCAAGCCAGGGTTGAAGGTGCCCGCTCCACACAGCAGAAGCGCTTTAGGGGAACAAAATTAGCCTGCAATGCCGAGATGACGCCCACCGAGGTGAGGGAGTTCTGCCAGGTAGAGGAATCAGCCCAGAGCCTGCTCAAGGCGGCGATGAAGCAACTTTATCTTTCCGCCCGCGCCTTCCACCGCATCCTCAAAATAGGCCGCACCATTGCCGACCTGGAGAACAGCGATATCATTAAAGCCAACCACATCGCCGAGGCTATCCAGTATCGGCCCAGAAGTTTAGTATAACCAAAGGATATAACGAAGAAGGAGGCATCGAATTTGTTAGCTGCGGAATGGTTAGGACTCATCGGTGGTGCCATTGGCACCATTGGTTTTATACCCCAGGTCATTCGTGTTTTCAAGCTCAAAAGCGCCCACGAGATAAGCCTGCTCTGGAATCTTTCTTTCCTAGCCGGGGGTGGTTGCTGGCTCACCTACGGCATTCTGCTCCAGTTAACCTCAGTAATGCTGTGGAGCTCGATTTCGATTATCCTGGCTTTCGCCCTCATCTACGCCAAGCTAAAGTATGGGAGATAGAGCCTCCAATTATAATTGGGGTTTATGCTTCCATCCCGTTTCTTTCACGAAACAAAAAGCCACTAATGCCAGAAGCCCGAAAGCCGCCCAGAGAAAGAAGGGAAAGCCGGGATTAGCCTCGGCCAGGCTGTTGCCAAGGGGAGGAGAACTAAGTGAGCCTACATTCAAAATAGTTTGCACCAGTCCAATGGCGGTTCCCGCGTATACTACCCCAATTCCCTCGGTCTCAGTGCTCATAGTAAAACTGATGGCAAAAAATCCGTCACGAGACAAGCCCACCATTATCATCAGCACCCATACCATAGCGTTATCAACCACCGACAACAGAGCTACTCCCACAATGGTAATTAACAGTACCGGGAAAAGGACCACTTTTTTCAAACCAAGCTTATCGGCTAACAAAGCCAGGGGGATAGCTCCCAGAGTACTGATCCCGTTAAAAGCAGCCAAAGTGCCGTCAGCACTGGCTACCGTCCAGCCACTATCCCGAAGATAGGTAGGCAAGTAACCAATCATCCCTTGAATACAGCCGGCATAACCTAACAGAGTCAAACCGAGAAACCAGATAGTTTTGATAGGAAATACGTGCGATATCGACTGGCGCAGCGGCACACTCCCTCCAGAACCGGCTAAGCCAAGACGAGCCGGCTCCTTCACAATGAGAAGCCACAGCAGACCAAATATGATTGATATGCCGCCATACAGGAATACTACATTCCTCCAACCACCAAGTAGGGGTGACAGTATGGTGGCACTAATCATTGCCCCTACGGTAAACCCAAATGCGGCACCGGTTGATACGATGCCATTGGCGACCACAAGCTGTCTGCCCGAGAACCAGGTGGCAGTGGTCTTAAACATACTGGCGGGCATAACCCAAATCGAGAAACCAAAGAAGAAGGAGGTTAATGTCAGGCTAGTGAAGTCCCCTGAGATACCCCTCATAGCACCAGCCAATCCTCCCAGAAGACAGGCAATGGACATGACACGCCTCGCCCCATAGCGGTCAGCCAGTAATCCACCAATGAAGACAATAGACAAACCAGCCAAGGCAGGTATGCCCCAGACTACACCTACCTCCACCAGGTTCAAGCCGAGGTCCTCTGCTATCTCCTTGAAAAGGACCGGCATGCAAATCTGTGGCATGGCAACAGCAAAGGTGAAGGTTAGTGCCGTCAGGCTGAGCACATACCACTTGTTATTTGACCGGCTGTTTTTACTATTAACTATGCTCACTGATGAAAACATCCCTCAGTAATAATAGCCTAGGGCATGAACCTGCATATTGAAGGTGTATTCCACCGCCGGGGCAAATACCTTAGATATTACAGTTTGAGAAGGCGTTTTGACGGCATCAGGTGGCTCAACCCCAAAGCCAAA
>CAZHLO010000180.1:0-2533 GCA_964533385.1 uncultured Dehalococcoidales bacterium
GCGTCTCATGCTTTTCTACGATATTCCTGGCATCGTTAACATAGTGTTGCTCATCGAAGATAGGTTCAGGGGGGTTGGTTATGATGACGAAGTGCATAGCCAGCGTCACTGCTACCAGAAGGCAGAGCCAGAAGTATTCCCACCTGTAAACGCGGTAAAGCTTACTCTTTATTTCCATGTCAAGTTTCTATTGACGAAGTAGTTCCACAGGAAAGCCACCACGATACCGATGAAATTGGAGAGCAGGTCGTACACCCCGAAAACACGGGTAAAGAGCATGAACAATCCCCACTGGATGCCCGCCCCGGCGAGGCAGATAAGGTTGAACTTCAGGAGACGCCCCAGGAAGGACTTGCCCGCGCGCCGCTTGGCGAAGGTGAAGGTATCGTTGAGGATAAAGTTGGTGATAATGGAAACCTCGATACCGACAACAACGGCCCAATAGTCATAAGCAGCCAGACCGCCGAACCTCGTCAAAAGCCAGTACACGCCCTCGTTGACGACAATGCCGCTTAAGCCCACGGCAATAAACTTGATAAACATCTCCAACTCGCCGGTGCGCGCCATCAGGCTGAGGAGGTGTCTCAGGTAATCTATCTGCTGCTGAGGTCTCAGCTTGCTTTTCCCGGCGCTCCTGTCTTCAAAAACATAGGGAACCTCGACCACGCGCTGGAATCTACCAGCTAGCATTATCTCCAGGCTTATCTTATAGCCGATTGGCTTAAGCTTAGCCGGAGCGATATTCTGCCGCCGGAACATGAAAAAGCCTGATAGCGGGTCTTTTACCTGCCTGGTTGCGGGCAGAAGGAGGTGAGACAACATTAAGGCTGCCCTGGATATAACTTTTCGGGATAGCCCCCAGTGCCGACAGCCGCCGCCTTCTACATATCGGCTGGCTACCACCATATCCACCCCACCCTGGAGAGCTTTAAGCAGCTCCGGTATAACCTCAGGCGGGTGCTGCAAATCGGCATCCATAACCCCGATAATCTCACCGGTGGCAAATTTAAGCCCGTGAACTACCGCCGTCGCCAGCCCTCTTTCCTTCTGACGGACGATTACCTTGATGGGGTATCGGGACGCCAGGCTTGAGGCAACCTCAATAGTCCCGTCTTTACTACCATCATCAACTAATAGGATTTCGTAGTTATAGCCGGAGAGAGCCTGATGTATCCTGGCAACAAGTGGGGCAATATTGTCCTTCTCGTTGTAAGTAGGTATGATGATGGAAATAGTGTCGTTCACTGATGCCTATTCCCCTGACGCCATAAACTAAACCGTCTGTATTCTACAACAATAAGATGCCTTATACATAATGGAAGAGTATAATAAGCAGGTGAAGTCGTGACTGCGGCAATACAATATATAAATGCCACATATCAGTAACAAATTCCACCTCCTTGCTTTAGGGCTAGTCTTAGCCCTAGCTGCTTTTTTCCGGTTCTGGGCGGCGCCCCTTTCCGCCGGACCTGATGTCTCCCAATTCTGGGCTTTTGCCAAGGTATTCCAGCTCCACGGTCTAGATTTTTATCAGTATGCCGATGGTACTGCGGCTATTTTCCCCTTCAAAGGCTGGGGCTTCGTTTATCCTCCGCTATGGCTCCTGATATCAGGGCTGGCACTAATGGCGGCACCGACGAGTTCAACTACCGGTATTATGGTGGATAGCAGCTGGCGGCTGGCGATGAAAACTCCAATCATATTCGCTGACCTAGCGATAGGTTGCCTTTTATATTGGGCTGTGCCCGGCTCAAAATCCCGCAAACTGCTCTTTGCCAGCCTGTGGCTCTTCCATCCTACGAGCTGGTATGAGTCGGCTGTTTTCGGACAGTTTGATGCTATAGCCGCCGCTCTCTTGCTGGCTTCAATAATCCTGTTGGTGCGAAACAAGGACTGGCTGGCATTTTTGCTCGCCGGCCTAGCCGTTATGACCAAACAGCATACACTGATACCGATAGCGGTGATGGCAGTGATAGTTGCCCAGCATATGAGTTGGCAACGGCTCACGAGAAATTGCCTTATTATCGCCGGAGTCGTGATACTTCTCTCTATCCCCTTTTTGCTTACCGGGAATTTCTCAGCTTACGCTCGCTCACTTTTTTTACCGGGACAGGCACCGGCTTACCAGACCCCACTGATGTATGTCTTCAGTGGCAGCGGTGCCCTTCTCACCTACCTGCATAATGTCTTCGGCTGGGAAACCAGCGGATTTTTATCGCTCACTGTCCCCATAATGGTAATAGCCATACTCGCTGTCATGGTATTAAGCTACCGGAGGGTAATCACTCCGGCACAAGGGGCGCTGGCTGGTTACCTTATCTTCTTAGGCCTCTTTTACCGGGTCAACTACCAGTATCTAATCATCTATATACCGATAGCCTTACTGGTGGCTTCCAGTACACAGTATAGAAGCGAAAGAGTTTTTACTATAGTGCTGGCCCTGCTTCCCGCCGTGTGGCTTTGGCTTTTTGATGTTTCCTTCTGGTTCAACTATCTCCATCCCACCAACCCCTGGGTCACACCTATGTTAGCT
>CAZHLO010000181.1:0-2530 GCA_964533385.1 uncultured Dehalococcoidales bacterium
TACACCTCTCTATTCGTCGGCAGCGTCAGATGTGTATAAGAGACAGCCCCATATTCGCCTTTAAAATTCCCCCCGGGTGGGAAGCAGAACCAACCTAAAAGGTATTGCATCCCAGCCCTGATTGTGGTATACTTATTATTGATAAAAAACTAGATAAAAATTTCCTGTTAAGTGGGGCTGGGAACCCACTTTTTTAATTATTGGGGAAAATAATAGGGTTGGAGGTCTTAACCGGGGATGAAGAGCGAATTTATGCTGGCTATAACTCAGCTCTCGGCGGAGAAGAACCTGCCTAAGGAGGTGGTTATTGCTGCCGTAGAGACAGCGCTGGTATCGGCTTATAGGAAGGACAATTTTGCCCCCAACCAGAATATTTCGGTCAAGATTGACCTCACTACGGGCAGGGTTAAGGTGTGGGCGGAGAAGACCGTCGTTGAGCAACCCTCGGATGCGCGCCGTGAAATATCACTAACCGAGGCGAGTAAGCTCAAACCAGATGTGCAGATTGGTGAGGCTATCATGGTCGAAGCCACTCCACGCAATGCCGGACGCATTGCCGCCCAGACGGCGAAGCAGGTCATTCTTCAGCGTCTTCATGAGGCAGAACACAGTGCCATTTTTGAGGAATATTCTGATAAGGAAGGCGATGTTGTTACCGGCTTGGTGCAACGCATTGAGCCTAGGCAGCTCCTCATTGATTTGGGTAGAACCGAGGCGATACTCCCCGCTGCCGAGCAGGTACGCACTGAGAGGTATCGTGTCGGTCAAAGGCTTAGGGTTTATCTTCTAGAGGTGGTTCGAACCAGCCGGGGACCTCAGGTAATAGTGTCACGCTCTCACCCTGATTTACTTCGTCGGCTTTTTGAGCTGGAGGTTCCTGAGGTTCTTAACGGTATAGTGGAGTTGAAATCTATCGCCCGTGAGGCCGGTTACCGTAGTAAGATAGCGGTGGCAGCACGCCAGGAGGGCATTGACCCCGTTGGCTGTTGTGTTGGCCTTCGTGGTATCAGAATACAAAATATTATGAGAGAGTTAAATGGTGAAAAGCTAGACGTCGTTATGTGGAGCCCTGATGTCTCGGCCTTCATTGCTAATGCCCTTAGCCCGGCACAGGTATTAAGTGTGAAGCTGGATGAGAACGAGGGGATAGCTACTGTAGTTGTCCCTGATAAGCAGCTCTCATTAGCCATTGGTAAGGAAGGGCAGAATGCTAGGTTAGCTGCCAAGCTCACCGGGTGGCGGATTGACATTAAGAGTGCCTCAGTTGCCGAGGAAGAAAAGTTGGCTAAAGCTAAGCCTTCGCCTGAGGTAGAGGAGGCTGTGGTTGGTGAAAAGCCTTCTGCCGAGTTACCGGCTATTGAGGAGGAAGCTTTAGCCCCGGCAGAGACAGAGCCCGTTCTTGATACCACACTTATCCCTCCCGAGCCGTTTCTGGAGCCGCAGCCAGCTTTGGAGAAACCCCAGCTTCGGTTTGCTGAGGATGTTCTGGTATCGGGACCGGCTAAGCCGATGGCTAAATCAAGGAAGAAGAAAAAGAAGGGCGCTTATGAGCGGAGTGCCGATGATGGCATCAGACTCAAGAGACAGCGCCGGGAGCCAGAAACTTTTGATGAGGAGGGGGAGGAGTATTAATCCAGCTAAGCATATACCACAGCGGACTTGCCTGGCTTGTGGTAAGGTAAGACCTAAGCAGGAGTTAATACGGCTGGTCCGAATTTCTGGTGGTGGTGTGGAGGTTGATACCGGTGGCAAGAGAACCGGGCGTGGTGCCTACCTATGCCCAGCACCGGAGTGTTGGGAGATTGGGCTTAAAAAAGGGCGGCTGGAGCATACCTTGCGCACCGCTCTCACTCAGGATAATCGGGAGCAGCTTATCAGATATGGAAAGGAACTGGGATAAGGAGCGATTTGGTGGCAGAAAAGAGCCCATCAGCTGAATCGGGGGCAAACCTGATTGAGATTCCTCACTCGGTAGCAGTGAGGCAATTGGCTGACCTTTTGCAGGTTAGTGCCATCGACGTTATTAAACAACTGATGAGAAATGGCGTTTTTGCCAATATTAATCAGGTCATTGATTATGAAACCGCCGCCGCGGTTGCCGTCAACCTTGGTTATGAAGCCCACCCCGAGCCTCGGGCAGCTCATCTTGGTGAGAGTAGGAGGTATCGACCTCGGGATGAGGAACTCACTGGTCTACAACTTCGCCCTCCGGTAGTTACCATTATGGGGCATGTCAATCACGGTAAGACCAGACTTTTGGATGCTATCAGGCAGACTAATGTAATGGATAGTGAGGCTGGGGGTATTACCCAGCATATTGGCGCCTATCAGGTTGAAGTTAATGAGCAGAAGATTACCTTTCTGGACACCCCGGGTCACGAAGCCTTTACTGCCATGCGAGCTCGTGGCGCCCAGGTAACCGATATTACCATATTGGTGGTGGCGGCTGATGATGGTGTGATGCCCCAGACTTTGGAAGCCATTGACCATGCCCGGGCTGCCGGCGTGCCCATTGTGGTGGCGATTAATA
>CAZHLO010000182.1:0-2514 GCA_964533385.1 uncultured Dehalococcoidales bacterium
TATTTCCGGCCACTGCCGCCGAGAACGTTAATACACATAAGCTCTTTGGCGCCGGTATTATCGGCTGCCTTAAGTCTGCTATAGGCTTGAATCATCTCACTCTAGTCCGAAGTCTCTTCCTTGGTTTTTCCCTCAGGTTCAACCTCGGCTGCCTCTTCCTTAGGTTTTTTCTCAGGTTTAACCCTGGCTAACTCCTCCTGGGTTATTTCCTCAGGCGAAATCTCCACCACCTCTCCCCTGGTTACTATCTCAGCCACTCGCCACCGCTTCTCTCGGGAAAGGGGGCGAGTTTCCACAATTCTTACCTTGTCTCCTACCCGGCATTCATTCTTCTCATCATGAGCCTTATACTTGACCAACTTCTTGATGGTCTTCTTATATAACGGATGGTGCTTAGAGATTTCCACCGCCACCACCACCGTCTTGTCCATCCTATCACTTACTACATGGCCAAGCCTGATTTTACGCTTGCTTTCCATAGAAATCACCTTATACCTAGCTCTTTTTCCCTCATTATGGTCTTAAGCTTAGCAATCTCCCTTTTAACCCGAGAAACCTCCCGGTGGTTTACCAATTGCTTGGTCGCCAGGCGAAAGCGAAGGTTAAACAGTTCCTGATGGGCTTCCCCCAGTCGCTTAGCCAGTTCCTCGTTGCCGAGAGCTCGAATCTCCTCAGTCTTCACCTTGAGTCAACCCTCCGGTTTCCCTGACGATAAATCTGGTATTTATTGGGAGTTTATGCGCCGCCAAGCGCATTGCTCCCTTAGCTACTGTCTCGCTGACTCCCCCCATTTCAAATAGCATTCTCCCCGGTTTGACCACCGCCACCCAATGGTCTGGGGCACCTTTACCCCCACCCATACGGGTTTCCGCCGCCTTTTTGGTCACCGGCTTATCAGGGAAGATACGGACCCACACGTTGCCCCCACGACGAATGTAACGAGTGATAGCACGCCGTGCCGCCTCAATCTGCCGGCTGGTAACCCAGGCAGATTCCAGCGCCTGTAAGCCAAAATCGCCGAAGTCAACACTATTCCCCGCCTGGGCACTGCCCCGGCGGTGTCCTTTATGACTCTTGCGGTACTTCACCCGCTTGGGCTGCAGCATCTTTCTCCTCTTTTTCCTTAGTTAGCGGCGGTTTTGCCTTGGTGGTTTTCTTTGTCCTCCGCTTTGGAGTCTTCTTCGTCTCCGGAGTTTTCTTCGCCGCCTCTGGAGTTTTTTTCTTGGCCCTAGGAGCTTTCTTCTTTGGCTTTGCTTCCGGAGCTTTTTCCTCCGGCTTCACCTCTGACACTACTTTAGCACTCTCCTCAGCTAGCGGTGCCACTGGTGCTGCCGGTTTTTCTTCCGCTTTTGGAGCGATGGAGGGCTTTGTCTCCACCGCGCCCACGGCTGCTGGCTCAGCAGGCACCTCCTCAACCTTCAGGCTACTAGGCTCAGGAAGAATGTCACCCCGATAAATCCAGACCTTCACCCCAATCCGACCGAGGGTGGTATGCGCCTCAGTAAGCCCGTAATCAATATCGGCCCGCAGCGTATGTAAAGGTACTTGCCCTTGATGTATAACCTCACGGCGAGCTATCTCAGCACCAGCCAGCCTACCGGCACAACTGATTCTCATCCCCTTCGCCCCAGCCTGCATGGTGCGAAACATGGCTTGCTTCATCGCTCGGCGGAAGGCAATACGATGCTCAATCTGCTCGGCTACCGCCCTGGCTACCAAATAGGCATCAAGTTCAGGCTGCTGAATCTCCAGGATGCTCAATTGAATCTTCTTCCCGATAAGGCTCTCAAGATGAGCCCTCATTTCATCAACTCGCTGCCCTCCCCGCCCGATGACGACGCCCGGTCGGGCAGTATGGATAGTGATTGATACCTTATTCGCCTGGCGGTCAATCTCCACCAGAGAGATGCCGGCTTCAGCATATCCGGACTCGATAGCCTGCCGAAGTTTCAGGTCTTCCTGCAAAAAGTCTACATAGTTCTTCTCGGCAAACCACTTAGCCTGCCAATTGCGTATGACCCCAAGTCTAAAGCCTAAAGGATGAACCTTATGACCCAATTATTCCTCCTCGGCAACAATGACCGTTATGTGGCTAGAACGCTTGAGAATAGGAGCCGCTCGGCCCCGTGCCCGTGGGCGATATCTCTTCAGAGTCCTTGCCTCATCAGCAAAGATGCCCACAATCCTCAAATCTGCGGGGTCTATCTGGAAATTGTTCTCAGCATTAGCCACCGCTGATTTCACCACCTTGGCTACCACCCGAGCTGTCGGTGTCGGAGCAAACTGGAGCAAGGCTAGTGCCTCATCCACCTTCTTGCCCCGCACCATGTCTACCAGTGGGCGCACCTTGCGTGGTGATATACCGGTATCTTTAGCTACTGCCCTTACTTCCATTTATGCCTTATGTCTCTCTCTGAGAAGTCCTCTCCCCCTTAGAGGTGTGCCCCCTGAAGGTTCGTGTTGAGGCAAATTCGCCTAGTCTGTGCCCCACCATATTTTCGGTGATATAGATGG
>CAZHLO010000183.1:0-2458 GCA_964533385.1 uncultured Dehalococcoidales bacterium
CATTAAAAAGCTTATATTTGCTCCCCCTCACTCTCCATAAGCGACAAATTCGTGGAGGTATAACTATATGCGTCAAGGCCAAAAGGCGATTGTTTGGTTCAATGAGGTCGGCAAAAAGGACGTGCCCACTGTCGGGGGCAAGGGGGCAAACCTGGGTGAAATGATTAAGGCTGACATACCTGTCCCCCCCGGCTTTATTGTAACCGCCAATGCCTACTTTGACTTCCTGAAAAAAGCAAGGCTTAAGGATAAAATTCGCCACCTGCTACAGCCAATAGACCCCGGCAATAGTAAACAGCTCCAACAAACTGCTGCCCAGATTAAACAGCTAATCCTGGACGCTGCCATGCCACCAGAATTAGCCCGGCAGATTGGGCAAGCCTACACCCAGATGGGCAAAGGTCTGGTGGCAGTGCGCTCCTCAGCCACAGCTGAAGACCTCCCCGAAGCCTCCTTTGCCGGTCAGCAACGCACCTTCCTCAATGTGGAGGGGGGAAAAGAGGTGGTAGCTGCCGTCCAGGAGTGCTGGGCTTCCCTCTTCGAACCACGGGCTATCTTCTATAGGCAGCAGCAAGGTTTCGACCACTTCAAAGTTGGCATCGCCGTCCCGGTGCAGAAAATGATTCAATCCCAAGCCTCAGGAGTAATGTTCACTCTAGAACCGGTAACCAGTGATAGCGGCAAGATTGTCATTGAGGCTGTCTTTGGGCTGGGTGAGGCTATTGTCTCCGGAGAGATAACCCCTGACCTCTACGTTGTTGATAAAGAGAGTTTTAAAATCATTACCAAGAAAACAGTCAATCAAGAGTCGCAGCTAATTAAAAATCCAACTGCCGGTGTCGAAGAGACTAATATCTGGGTGCCCCTACCTGCCTCAACTCAATCTCAACAGAAACTGACCGACAGCGAAATCACTAAACTGGCCTGGCTGGGGAAACAGATAGAAGACCACTACCGCTTCCCTCAAGATATTGAATGGGCAAAAGAAAATAACAAAATCTACATCGTCCAGACTCGCCCGGTAACCACCATCAAGGAAGTGACTGAGGCTGAACCTGAAATTACCGCCCCGGTGCTCCTCAGCGGAGATAAAGCGAGCCCAGGCATAGCCTCAGGGCCGGTGAAAATAGTTCCCGAAGCCTCACAGATAGATAAGGTAAAAAGCGGCGATGTCCTCGTCGCTGAGATGACCACCCCCGACTTTGTGCCAGCGATGAAACGAGCAGTAGCCATTGTTACCGACCGCGGTGGTAGAACCGCCCACGCCGCCATTGTCAGCCGTGAGCTGGGGATTCCCTGCGTTGTCGGCACCGAGCAGGCAACAGCTACCCTGACCGATGGACAGGTAATCACCGTAGACGGCACACATGGCAAAATCTACGATGGTAAAGTGACCAGAAGAATAAAGACGACCGCCGTTGCCGATATTCTCCGAGAAACAATCAGGACCAAGACCAAGGTTTATGTAAATCTGGCTCAGCCGGAACTGGCTGAGGTGGTAGCCGCCCGTAATGTAGATGGCGTGGGCTTACTGCGTGCCGAGTTCATGATTGCCCACATTGGTGAGCACCCCCAGTATATGATGAGCCAGCACCGGGGACAGGAATTTGTGGAGAAATTGGCTGAAGGCATCACTATCTTTGCCCAGGCGTTTGACCCCCGCCCTGTAGTCTATCGAACTACCGATTTCAAGACCAACGAGTATCGGGAACTCACCGGTGGTGAAGAGTATGAGGCTCTGGAAGAGAATCCCATGCTTGGCTATAGAGGAGCTTCACGATATATTACTGACATTGAGGTGTTTAAACTGGAGCTGGAAGCTATAAAGAGAGTGAGGCAGAAGCACAAAAACCTATGGGTGATGATTCCCTTCGTCCGCACTGTTGATGAGATGGCTCGAACCAAGCAGCTCATGGAAGCTGAGGGGCTGAAGCGTTCTGAAGACTTTAAATTGTGGATGATGGTTGAGGTGCCGTCCAACATCTTCCTTATGGAGAAGTTCCTGGAAATTGGCATTGACGGCATATCCATCGGCTCCAATGACCTGACCCAGCTCATCCTGGGGATTGACCGGGATAGCGAAAAGTTAGCCAAGACCTTCGACGAACGAAATGAGGCAGTGCTTATGGCTCTGGAAAGGGCGATTAAGGTATCCAAGAGTATGGGAGTCACCTCCTCTATTTGCGGGCAGGCACCCTCAGTCTACCCCGAGCTTACCGAAAAGCTGGTGGAATGGGGCATCACCTCGGTTTCAGTAAGCCCGGATATGATTGGCACCACCAGAGAGATAATTGCCAAAGCCGAAGCCAAATTAGAACACAAATGATTGGCAAGCTCAATATCCGCCAGCTAGCTGAAGAAAGGGAGGAAAGCCTTTCCACCTATGCCGTGAAAAGCAAGTCTTCGCGGGGCAGGCTTAAACCTGAAGAGCCCTGCCCGGTGCGCACCGCCTTCCAGC
>CAZHLO010000184.1:0-2443 GCA_964533385.1 uncultured Dehalococcoidales bacterium
TAAGAGACAGGGGGATAAAGGGGGATGGGGTTAATAAACATTTTCAAGTTACCATTTTGCTTCTAAATATCGTATAATGAGAGTGAACATGAAAAAGCAAGATATTAAGAAAGCAGTAAGGGAGGGCTATGCCAAAATCGCCAAACAGGGTAGTCCTTGCTGTGCTCCGGCAAATTCATGCTGTGGGGGCACTGATTTAGCCGAGGATATTAGCAAGAAGATAGGATATACCGAGGAGGAGATTAAAGCAGTTCCGGAAGGGGCAAACTTAGGGCTTGGCTGTGGTAACCCGGTGGCTCTTGCCTCTTTAAGGGAGGGTGAGATTGTTCTTGACCTTGGTTCGGGTGCAGGTTTGGACTCTTTTCTTGCGGCTAATAAAGTTGGCGAGACAGGCAGAGTTATTGGTGTGGATATGACACCGGAAATGATTGAGAAGGCGAGAGAGAACGTCAGGGAAGGCAATTACACCAATGTTGAGTTCAGGCTGGGGGAGATTGAAAACTTGCCGGTGGCTGATAATTTCGTTGACGTAGTTATCTCCAACTGCGTTATCAACCTCGTGCCGGACAAAAGAAGGGTCTTTGAGGAAATTTTCCGCGTGCTAAAACCGGGCGGCAGGCTGATGATATCGGACATAGTCTTACTTAGGGAACTTCCCGATTTCATAAAGGACTCTATTGAGGCATACATCGGCTGTCTTTCCGGGGCGATAATGAAGGGCGAATACATAGGGGCGATAGAAGCAGCGGGGTTTCAAGAGGTAGAGATAGTTGATGAGACGTTCTTCCCTATAGATTGTATGGCTAATGACCCAACGGCAAAGGCAATCATTGAGAATTTTAAAATACCGCCTCAAAGAGTGGAAGAGGTTGGCCGTTCAGTTTTAAGCATAAAGGTTTACGGGGTCAAACCGAATTAGACTCGGTAACCATCTCTTTCAGTTTAGCCATTATCCCGTCTAAAGGCACCAGCTCAGCTTCTTTTTCCGAGCGCTTTTTTATCTCAACGCTATTTTTTTCTAGAGTCCGCGGGCTGATAGTAACCCTTATTGGTATTCCCAGAAGGTCGGCATCGTTGAATTTTACCCCTGGGGATTCTCGGCGGTCGTCAAAGAGCACCTCTAAGCCCTCGGCCTCTAGCTTGGCATAGAGCTTCTCGGCGACGGCTTCTACTTTTTTGTTTTCCTGATATAGGGGGCAGAGATAGACCTGATAGGGGGCGATAGACAGGGGCCAGATAATGCCTTTGTCATCGTGGTTGTGCTCTATGGCGGCGGCGAGCAAACGGTCAAGACCGATGCCGTAACATCCCATAATGATTGGGTGAGATGTGCCATTCTGGTCAATAAAAAGGGCGCCCAGTTTTTCGCTGAGGAAGGTGCCCAGCTTGAAAACGTGCCCGACCTCAATGCCACGGGTGGATAGTAACTTGCCCTTGCACCTGGGGCACCCGTCCCCGGCACGAGCTTGGGCGATATCGGTCACCAGGTCAGCCTTGAAGTCCCTGGGGTAGTTGACATTTCTAAAGTGGGTCTCGGGTTTGTTGGCGCCGGCGACAAAGTTTGTCCCTGAGGTTATGGAATCGTCGGCGATGATTTTGATGCCCTTTATGCCGATGGGCGAGGCGGCTCCGGCGACGATACCGGCTTTTATAACCTCAACCTCAGTGGCAAGGCGGAGGTCGAAGCAGCCAAGGGCGTTCTTTAGCTTTACCTCGTTTACCCCAATATCTCCCCTGATGACGATAAAGACTAGCTTGCCGTCGGCGATGTAGAATACGGCTTTTAGGGTATGGCTTTTGGGTATTTTGAGGAAATCGGCTACCTGTTCAATGGTGCCAGCGCCGGGTGTAGCCACCTCTTCCCGTGGCAACGGCTTCCCTGTTTTTATTTTGCTCTTTTTGCTCTCCGCCTTCTCCACATTAGCGGCGTACTGGCAGCTATTGCAGTAGATAATCTCGTCTTCTCCGCCCTCGGTGATGACCATGAACTCGTGGGACTCCTTGCCGCCGATGGCGCCACTATCAGCTTCAACCAGCAGGCTGGGCAGACCACAGCGGTCATAGATATTTTTATATGCCTGGAGCATCTTAGCGTAGCTCTGGTTTAGCCCATCTTCATCGGTGTCAAAGCTATAAAGGTCTTTCATCAAAAACTCGCGGATTCTGATTAGACCGGCTCTGGGGCGGGGCTCATCGCGGAACTTGGTCTGGATTTGGTAGAGAAGGAGGGGAAGGTCGCGGTAGCTCTGGACGTTATACTTAACCAGTTCAGTGATGACTTCTTCATGGGTTGGTCCCAGAACTAGTTTGCGCTCCCGGCGGTCGGAGAGAGTGAAAAGCCCTTTGCCAAAGGCGAGGTCTCTTCCCGTTTCCTGCCATAGCTCTAAAGGCTGGAGGACGGGCATAAATAGTTCCTGCCCGCCGGCTTTATCCATCTCGTCGC
>CAZHLO010000185.1:0-2443 GCA_964533385.1 uncultured Dehalococcoidales bacterium
GCCCGGTAATTGGCGCCCATGTTGGTCCCCGGGTTCTGGGGGTGGCTGTGCTGGGGGGTGGAGGGTAGTTGTGACGGTCAAGATTGTTACCGACAGTGTGGCTGATTTACCATCTCAGATGGTTAAGGAGCTAGGGATTACGGTGATTCCACTAATTATTCGCTTTGGCGAAGAGGTCTACCGGGATGGCGTTGACCTCACTGCTGACCAGTTCTACGATAAGTTGAAGCAGAGCAAGGTCTTTCCCTATACTTCAGTGCCATCGCCGGCAACCTTTGCTCAAGCCTATGATAAGCTGACTGAGGAGACCGACGAAATCCTGGCTATTACTGTTTCTGCCAGGCTCAGTGCTACCCATGATGTGACGTTACAGAGTATAAGGCTAATGGAGCGGAAATGCCGGGTAGAGGTAATTGACTCCTTATCGGCGACTATGACCGAGGGATTCATCGTTATGGAGGCGGCTAGGGCAGCTCAAGCTGGGGCTAGCCTTGATGAGGTGATAGTGGTAGCCCGCAAGACTATTCCCCGCGTAGATTTTCTGGCTGCCTTTGATACCCTGGAATATCTCAGGCGGGGCGGGCGCATAGGCAAGGCGCAGGCTTTTCTCGGGTCAATGCTCAAGATAAACCCTATCGTCACCCTGAGAGATGGTGTGGTTGAGCCAGCGGGCAGAACCCGCTCTCGGGCTAAGGCGATAGACCGCTTATATGATTTTGCTGCCAGCTATTCCCATATTGAGGAGATGGCGGTAGAGGATACTGCCTGCCCTGATGACGCCGAGGTATTACTTGAGCGGCTCGGCGCCATATTCCCCAGAGAACGAATCTATCGCTCTAGAATGACCCCAGCCATCGGCACCCATACCGGCCCCGGCCTGTTGCTGGTAGCTATATTAGGGGAAAAGGGGTAATTAGCTTGGCTATTTACCTGGGCCAATGGAGACCAAGCCGTGTCAATGAATGTTGAGCCTCTGCGAAAGATTCTCCAGCTTGAGTGTGAAAAGGGCTATACCGATACCGCGGTAATCGGTGGTTTGGACAAGTTCCTTCGCCGCTGGACAGGTCAAGCCATAGCCTCAATAACCAGCCCCCAGCTTTTAAGCCACGTTCACAGACTTCGTTTGGACGATTCCAAATATGCCTCCCTGACCAAGCCCCAGCGTAAGCGGTGGATAGATAGTGTGTTTGAGTTTCTATCTGAGGCGGAGCGCCTGAAGGATGAAAAGGGCGAAGTCGAGCCGCCAGAGGTCGCTGTGCCCTCGCCCCCCTTAGCTAGAAAGCCACCTGTCAGCAGGAGGCAGAAGGTAGCCGGTGGGTCTCTCGATTCCCTCATCACCGCCGTCAAAGGGGTTAGCACCAGTCTGGCAGCCAAGTTCAACCGATTGGGCGTGAAGACGATTCGCGACCTCCTCTATTTCTTCCCCCACCGCCACCTTGACTACAGCCAGCGGAAGTATATCTCCCAGCTTACCGAGGGTGAAGAGCAGACTATCGTGGCTAATGTCTGGCAGGCTAATGAGACCAGGCTCGGTGGCAGGCGGGGCACCGAGGCTATTGTTGGCGATGAGACGGGCAATGTCAGGGTGGTCTGGTTTAATAACCCCTATATCGCCAAGAACCTGCCGACCAATACCAGGGTGGTTATCAGTGGCCGGGTAAGCCTCTTTGGCGGGCGTCACGTGTTTGAATCTCCGGAATGGGAACTGCTGGAGGAAAAGGAGCTGATTCATACCGGGCGTCTTGTCCCTCTCTATCCCCTGACTCAGGGACTCCGCCCCAGGCAGGTAAGGAAGCTGATGAAGCAGGTGGTCGACCAGTGGGCGTGGCAGGTAGAGGACTTTCTGCCTTCGGAGTTGAGGCAGCGGTGTAACCTGCTTGAGCTGCCTCAGGCGCTCGCTCAGGCTCACTACCCCGAGGATGAGGCCACCAAGGATGGCGCCAGAATTCGTCTGGCTTTTGACGAACTCTTTATCCTTCAACTGGGGGTGCTGGGCAGAAAGCATGACTGGCAGGAGGGCCAGCCGGGCAACCCCTTTACGGCTAAGACGCCAGTGCTGGACGCCTTTCTCAAGTCTCTGCCCTTTGAGCTGACTGCCGCTCAGCGCAAAGTTCTTAAAGAGTTACTAGCCGATTTAGAGAAACCAAGACCAATGTCCCGGCTGCTTCAGGGGGAGGTGGGTAGTGGCAAGACGGTAGTGGCTACGGCCGCCCTGCTGGTGGCGGTGGCTAGTGGCTATCAGGGGGCATTCATGGCGCCGACTGAAATCCTGGCTGAGCAACATTTCACCAATGTTTGCCAGCTCCTCTCTAGAGCTGGGCATCAGGTGTCAGAAGAGGATAACCTGCGTAGTTACTCGGGGCTTTTACCGCGTCCGCTTACGGTGGCGCTGCTTATTGGCGACATAAGCCAAGCCAGGAAGCAGGAAATCCAGCAGCGTATC
>CAZHLO010000186.1:0-2434 GCA_964533385.1 uncultured Dehalococcoidales bacterium
GGGGGGTGGCGGGCTTATAATAGCAGAAGTAATTCAGGGGTAAAAAATGATTAGAGGCCTGGGGAATAAAAAACCGAAAATCGCCAAGTCAGCCTTTGTCAGTGAAGCTGCTTACATTATCGGGGAGGTGGAAATCGGGGAGCACTCCAGCGTCTGGCCGGGGGCAGTAATCAGAGCTGACTTCGGCAGCATAAGGATTGGCAAAAATACGGCTATAGAGGATAACTGCGTTCTTCACTGCGGGACGCCTTCCGCCCGCACCTACCGGGAAAAGATGACCATCGGGGATAACGTGCACATCGGGCATGGGGCGGTGATTAACTGCCGCAAAATCGGCAATAACGTCCTCATCGGGATGAATGCCACCATCCTGCACGATGTCGAAATTGGCGACTTCTGCATAATCGGGGCGGGCTGTCTGGTCAGCCAGGGGATGAAAGTGCCGGATAAGTCTCTGGTGGTCGGCGTTCCGGGGAAAATCAAAGGCAAGGCTACAGACGAACAGCTTTGGTGGGTGGAACAAGCACCTGTAATCTATAAAGAGCTAATCAAAAAGTACAAAGAGCAGGGATTATAAAACCTCACATCTTGTCGGGGGCGGTCATTCCCATAAGGTGGAGGGTCTTTGATAGGACAATCTTGGCCGCTTCAACCAGCTTGAGGCGAGCCTTGGTCAGTACCTCATCATCGGAGACAACGCGGCACTGCATATAAAAGCTGTGAAACACGGTAGCCAAATCCTGGGCATAATAGGCGAGGTGATGGGGTTCCAGGGTATGGGCTACCACTTCAACCACCTCGGGTAAAAGAAGCATCTTTCGGATTAAGGTTAACTCAGGCTCGGTGGTGAGCAAAGAAACATCGCCATCACCGTAGCTAATCCCCCTCTCCTGAGCCAGGCGAAGGATGCTGGCAATGCGGGCATGAGCATACTGAATATAGTAGACGGGGTTATCGGCGGACTGCTTCTTGGCTAGTTCCAGGTCAAAGTCCATCTGACTATCGGCGGTGCGAGAGGCAAAGAAATAGCGGCAGGCATCTACCCCCACCTCATCCACCACCTCACGCAGGGTAATAATATCACCGCTGCGCTTGGAAACCCTGACTAACTCGTCACCGCGGCGCAGGGTAACCATCTGGGAGATTATCACCTTGAGCCTTTCCGGAGCGATACCCAGGGCAGCGACCACCGCCTTCATCCGGGATATATGTCCCTGATGGTCAGCTCCCCAGATATTGATTACCGTATCAAACTTGCGTTCCAAGAACTTGTTATAGTGATAGGCAATGTCTGAGGCGAAATAGGTGGGAGAGCCATCGCTGCGCACCACCACATTGTCCTTATTCTCACCGAGGGCGGTAGAGACAAACCAGGTAGCGCCTTCCTTCTCGCCGATATAGCCACCTTCACGCAGGAGCGACATCGCTTTCTGGTATTGCCCGTTATCGTAGAGGCTTTTCTCGCTGAACCAGACGTCAAAGCTCACCCCCAGTCGCTCAAGGTCGCTTTTGATTTGCTCTATTATCTTAGCCAGACCTATTTGCCCCAATTGCGACAGTGCTTTTTCGGGGGGAAGGGGGAGAAAGCGGTTTCCTTCCTCAGCGATAATCTCCTTAGCCAGGTCAACCATATAGTTACCAAAATAACCGTCAGAGGGCATCTCGGCATCAGTGCCCAAACATTGCTGGTAGCGGGCATAGAGGGAGTGGTAAAAGGCATCCATCTGGCTGCCGACATCATTAATATAATATTCCTTCTCCACCCTATAGCCGGCAGCAGCCAGAACATCAGCCAGGGTGCTGCCTAGAATAGCACCCCGCCCATGCCCGACATGGAGGGGACCGGTGGGATTGACGCTGACAAATTCTACTTGCACCCGGCTACCCCGCCCCAGGTCAATGTTGCCATAGGTATCACCGGCGGCGAGGATTGAATCTACCTGGCGGACTAGCCAAACACTGCTGAGGGTGAAGTTGATGAACCCCGGCGGCGCTACGGTGATGGTTTCAATCTCAGGGGCAGGAGCCATAAGGCCGACCAGCTCCTCGGCGATGTTCAACGGGCTAGCCCCCGCCGCCCTGGCTAGTTTCAGGGGGAAACTTGAGGCATAGTCGCCGTGTTCCGGGTTCTGAGGGTGCTCAATAGTAATCTCAGGTAGAGCCACCGAAGGCAGCCTGCTCGACTTCTGCGCCTGGGTTGCCGCCTGCGATAGCAGCTCGATAAGCCTCTGCTTAATCATCTATGCCTAAATTATAACACAAAGCTAACTGTAAAGGACAACCTCACCCCCTGTATCCCCCTCTCCTTGGGAAGGAGAGGGGGAAGATTTTTTATAAAAGAGGGGCTGGCGCCCCTCTTAAACACCCCCTTAATTTCTAGGTTGTTTTTCTTCCCACCCTCCCACCTCAGAGAGGTTATAACCTCTCTAAACAC
>CAZHLO010000187.1:0-2423 GCA_964533385.1 uncultured Dehalococcoidales bacterium
ATGCTGAAGCAATCGTGCACCTGCATAACATCGATATCGCTGGGTTTCAACCCCGTGCTTTCATAAGCCCTTTTAGCCGCCAGCTTCATATGCGCCCAATCACCAAGGTGCTCCCCAGGCCAGTTAGCTGATACGCTGTGAAGTGATACCTGAGAACCACCCCGAATGTAAACAAGGGGCCTATTACTGAGTTCTTTTGCTCTCTCTTCGCTAGTGATAATCACTGCAGCAGCACCATCAGACAAAGGGCAGCAGTCATATAATCCCAGGGGTGCCGCCACATCTCTAGCTTCTAATACCTCCTGAATTGTCAATTCCTTCTGAAAATGGCCCTTGGGATTGGTAGTGCCATGGCTGTAGTTGGTTACCGATACTGCTGCCAGCTGTTCTCTAGTAGTTCCGTAATGCTTCATATGCTCTTTGGCAATTGCTGCAAACCAAAGAGGTGGCGGGCCAATACCTGAAGGTGCATCCCAGTCATGGTCTATGGCGGCAATCTCATCATATTGAACCTGCCACCTCTCCGGGGTGTGAACCTTCTCGCAACCGACTACCATAACCACACCTGCCATACCACTCTCAACAAGTCCCCTTGCCAGAAGAATAGCGGTGCTACCACCCGCACATAGAACGTCAAGTCTGGCGCAGATAGATGTTGGCTTTATTCCGAGCCTCTCGGCTACCACGGGTGCGGTGTTAACCTGGCATGAACGCCTTCCGACAAAGGTAGAGGCAAAAAGAAGGCCATCAACGTGCTTTGGCGTAAGCCCCGGTAGGTCATCAAGACAGTCTTTAGCTGCCTCCTGAACCATGTCTAGATAGCTTGCTTGCCTGACACCAAACTTGCACATACCGCCAGCAATTATTGTGGCGTTTATATTAGTCATCTTTCGCACACCTCAAACACATTTTAGCCAACTGCCTCCTTCCCACTCTTTCACCCACAACTTTTATACTAAACATTAACGCGTTGAATCTGTTCCGCGGTAATAGCAAGACTATATTAGTATCTCAATGAGCGGATGTCAATTACTGATGTTAGGTATTCTACCATTAATAGAAGCTTTTCCTATATTTGCAGATGGGGATATGCTTTGCACTGTGTGATGGGAACGGCAATCAGACCGGAATGAACAGACCGTCAAATTGACTTCCATTTGGAGCCTATCGCTCAAACCTGGTGCATGGTGCGCCCTGCTTTCCCCACCTGAACACCGCCTCCCCTGGATGCCTATATCCACCGCGTACGAACCCCCAGCCCGCCCGCTTCAGCCAAGACGGATATGTCGGAATCGAGAAGAGGTGGACCAAGATATAAGGCTAATAGAGAAGTATGGATTGGTGCTAAGTAGGTAACGAGTGGTAAAATAGGTGAAATAGTAAATAGGAGGCGAAAATCATGAGAACAATCAAGTGCCAAAGCATTAAGGTTGATAATAAAAGTAAACCACTAGTTGATTACATTATGCCTGGGCACTAGTCTCATGCCAAGATGATAGAAAACAGCTTATCGTCCGCCGCCGTTACTGATAATCTGAAGACACGTTTTATCGGGCAAAGGGTTATTTACTATCCTAGCCTGACCTCAACTATGGATGTAGCCAGGCGCCAAGCTCAACAGGGAGCCGCAGAAGGGACCGTGGTCTTGGCTGAGGAGCAAACGGCGGGGAGGGGACGAATAAAGCGAGCCTGGCTCTCACCCAGGGGTAGCCTTGCTCTCTCTATTGTTCTTCACCCCAGCTCAGCTTATCTATCTTCTCTTATTATGGTAGCCTCTCTAGCGGTAGTCCATTGCGTTAAGAAGGTCACCGGCTTAAAATCGCAGATTAAGTGGCCCAACGATGTTCTGATTAACCAGAAAAAGGTATGCGGGATTTTAATTGAAAGCGATATAAGGGGCAACACTGTAGACTATGCTATTATAGGCATAGGGATAAATGTTAACCTCAGGCTCTCTGATCTCCCTGAAATTTCGCCCACGGCTACCAGCCTTTCCCATGAACTGGGAAAAGAGGTATCACGGCTAGACACGATACGGTGCCTGCTAGTTGAGATAGAAAGGTTGTACCTAGCTTTGCCCTCTGGGCAGTCTGTCTACCAGGAGTGGCGGGATAACCTGGTGACACTGGGCAAAAAGGTTCAGGTTAGGTCGGGCGAAGCTATATACAAAGGCATAGCTGAGTCAGTAGCCAGTGATGGCAGTTTACTCCTCCGCCAGCCCGACGGGAGCCTGACTAAAATTGTCGCCGGGGACGTTACTCTGCGCGATTAAACTAGCTATTTGGTCGTCTTTTCGCTTAACTGTGCGCCAACACCCCGATTCAGAAACATGTTGATCAGGTCAACAGGTATAGGAAAGATTACGGTGCTGTTCTTCTCCGAGGCTATCTCAACCAGTGTCTGCAGGTATCTAAGCTGTAAGG
>CAZHLO010000188.1:0-2410 GCA_964533385.1 uncultured Dehalococcoidales bacterium
CTTATTGATAGCTCACATCTAATTTATATTATAGCCTTCTTTTCAGCGCCAGTGGTATAATTTTGCCGAAATCTTTACTAACCTAGTGGAAAAGTCATCCTTAAAGATATAAAATTAGGATTGGCGAATGCTATTTATAAAAGCACAAAGTAGAGAAAGGTAATTTTTGATACCTCAAAGATGGAAATATCCGTCGGACTATTACCGCCATTCTCTGGATATCCTGGAGACGGCTCTCGGTCAGGTTACTGCTTATAGGTCGTGGCGGGCTTTTGACCCCGGCCGAGAATATCCGGTTGACCAACGTTATGCCGCCATGCCAGCACTCACTAAAAAAGATATTAGCCAGCATTTGCCCCAAGGCTTTTTAACGTCTGACCGGAACCTAAAGTCTGGTTTAGTTAACGGAGAAATCCAGCTCGTCACCAGCAGCGGGACAATCAGCGATAGGGTGACCAACATATGGAACCAGAAATGGTGGGATGCTTCAGAAAGGGCTTCCTGGAAGCTAAATTCTTTTGCCAGCAGGATTGCCGCCGGAAATGAGCGGGAAGCGATTCTGGTTAATCCCTTAAACGTGGGGGTTATTTCAGACGCCGTTGAGCTTCCCATGGAAAAACGGCGCTTGTCAAGGTTTCTTTACCTCAATGAGAAGACAGACCCATCATCGTGGTCATCAGAACATATGGACAGGATAGTTAAGGAGCTAGAGATTTTCCAACCGGCAGTTCTTGAGGCTAACCCTTCGCTGCTGGCAAAGTTATGCCGCTACATTACGGTTGGTAAAAAGACTACTTTTCAACCGGGGCTTATTGTTTTTACTTATGATTACCCGACGAATTTTCACTACCGGCAGATTCGCCAGGTCTTCAATGCGCCGACAGCCAGCTCCTATGGAACAACCGAGACTGGGTACGTGTTTATGCAGTGCGAGGAGGGCAAGTTTCACCAGAACAGCGAGTTCTGTCGAGTGGATTTTCAACCCTTGAGGCCGGAACACGGCGGCCCCCTTCTGGGCAGGATTCTGGTTACCACCTTCAACAATCCCTGGTATTATATTGTTCGTTTTGATGTCGGCGACCTGGCTCGTCTTGACCAAGAAGACAGGTGCCCCTGTGGAAGGGATTCAGGATTGATTCTTTCGGCAATTGAGGGACGGGTAACCAATGCCACCCTGACTTGCCGGGGTAGACTGGTTTCTCTACGCGAGTTAGACGATGCCTTGAGCGTTGTGGAGGGCATTGATGAGTACCAGCTGTATCAAGCTGGTGCTGATGCCTACGATTTGCACTTGGTAAGCCAGCAAGCGGATAAAGAGGCACTTAGTGAAGAGGCCTCCAAGGTACTAAAAAGGCTTTATGGGACTGAAGCCAGAGTATCGGTTATTTATGAAGCGGCCATCTCTCCGGAAAGCTCAGGGAAATATAGTATCGCTAAAGCTGCCTTTCCTGTAGAAATAGAGGACTACCTGGCGGAAGATACGTAGCGGGCAGGGAACGATGAATCAGAAACCGGTCTATCTACTGGCGGGAAGCAGAGGTAGGAGGCGCCGCGGGCCTGACCCCTTAATCCAGGCCGTTTTTCGTGAAACAGGGAAGGCATCACCGACCGTAGCTTACGTGGGTACAGCCAGCGACGACAATGCATGGTTTTTCCGAATGATTGAGAGGGAATTGAAGAACGCCGGGGCAGGCAGCATCAACCACGCCATCATCACCCCCCGTAAGGCCGACCTCAGGAAGGCGCGCGACATACTGGCAGCCGCCGATATCATCTTCATCAGCGGTGGTGACATGGAAAGGGGTATGGAAGTGCTGCGGGAAAAGGGTATGGTCGATTTCCTGTTTCAGCTTTACCAGCAGGGTAAACCGTTTTTCGGGCTCTCAGCCGGGAGCATCATGCTGGCCAAGGAATGGGTACGCTGGAGAGACCCTGACGATGATTCAACCGCCGAGCTTTTCCCCTGTCTTGGATTTGCTCCAGTAATTTGTGATACGCACGATGAGGAAAATGACTGGCAGGAATTAAAGGCGGCACTTAAGCTGGAAAAAGATAACACTATAGGCTATGGAATCGTTTCTGGCGCTGCTATTAAGGTCTTTCCTGACGGCAGGATAGAAGCCCTGGGAAATATCACTCACCGCTATATCCGCCACAGAGAAAGAGTGGACAGGATGGCTGATATCCTACCAATTAACAATAAGTGACATTTTCTAGATTGCACTTCGGGCAATCTCAGCGATATCGTAAACTTCTATCTTTTCCCCGTATTCTTTGGCGGCGTCTTTAAAGTTCTTTTCACACCAGGGGCAGCTGGTAATCAGCGCCGTAGCCCCAGTAGCTTTTGCCTCTTGCAACCTTTCGTTAGCCGTCCACATAGCAAAATCAGGGTTCGCCTGGCTGACACCAG
>CAZHLO010000189.1:0-2409 GCA_964533385.1 uncultured Dehalococcoidales bacterium
CAAATAGGAGAAGAAAAACAAATAAAAAGTTTGATTTTTACCTCCACATTTGATTTAATTAGCCGCGGCAGGGGAGGAAAGCAATGTCAACAGCTAAACGACAACGCATAGCCAAAAGAACAAGGTGGGCAGCACGAATAATCGGGCTAATTTTTATAGCGTTTTTCCTCCTCATGTTAATTGGCGAAACTATTACGTCTATTCAAGCTGAGGGCTTCGAATTCGAGGTAGAAAGTCTTCTGGTAGTTGTGCCATTACTAATTGCCCTGGCTGGTTATATTATATCCTGGTGGCGAGAGCGGGTTGGCGGTTCACTGCTAATTTTAGTGTCTATCGTATTCGGTATCCTACCCCCCATTGCTGCTCAGCCTAGTTGGTCAACGTCAGAGGCGCTTCAGGGTTGGTTAATACTTGGCTTGCCATTCCTCGTTGCTGGTGTCCTATTCCTCATCTCTTCGTGGCTTTCAAGGAAGACGCTTTGACACCAGACGAAGAACCTATAGTTTGATTTTTTCCCCCGCCTCTGCTTTAATTAGTGTCGTAGGGGAGATAGATGGAAGGTCTAACACTGAAGGCTAGCAAAAGGGAGGTACTGGGTAAGAAGACAAGATTCTTGCGCCGCCAAGGTATTACCCCGGCTCACCTCTTCGGGCATGGCCTTGATTCGCTAGCCCTACAGTGTGATACGCCTAAGCTTCAGCGGACTATAGCCCGGGCAGGAATGACCAGGCTTATCACCCTTGACATTGAAGGGGATAAACAACCCAGAAGTGTATTCATCAGGGAAATCCAGAGAGAACCTAGCACGGGGGAACTGTTTCATGTCGATTTCTATCAGGTGAAAAAGACGGAGAAAATAAGGGTAGATGTTCCCATCATCCTGGTTGGTGAAGCACCGGCAATGAAAGAAAAGGGGCGCATCCTGACTTTTAGCCTCACCAGCCTGAGTGTTGAGTGCCTGCCGGATAAGCTACCACCCCAGATAGAGGTCAACCTCAACCCCTTGGAGGAGATAGAGCAGGCAATCTTCGTCAGAGACATTACCCTCAGCCCGGATGTCACCGTCCTTACTGACTCCGACCAGATGGTGGTCAAGGTCAGCGAGGCGCGGGTGGAGGTGGAAGAAGTAGTCGCCGAAGAGGTGGTGGCTGAAGAAGCGGTAGCAGAAGAAGTCAAGGCTGAAGCGCCGACTGAGGAAAAACCAGAAGAGAAACCCGCTGAGTGAGCCCTCAACTAGCTTGAAGCTGGTCAGGATAGCCTGTTATAATCTAGCACGATGATTATCGACTTTCACACCCATGTGCTCCCGCCCCAGATAAAGAAAAACCGCAGTAAGTATATTGAGCTTGACCCCTGTTTTGCCATTCTCTACTCCGACCCTAAAGCTAAAATAGCCACTGCCGAGGAGCTCATCGCCAGTATGGATGAAGCCGGCGTTGATATCTCGGTCATCCTCAATTATGGGTGGACGACTCATGAGCTGTGCCTGGAGACCAACGACTATATTATGGAGTCAGTATCCCGTTATCCCCAGAGGCTGGTGGGCTTCTGTGCCGTTCAGCCCCAGTCAACTGAGGCGGCTATAGCTGAAATTGAGCGCTGTGCTAAGGCGGGAATAAGGGGGGTGGGCGAGATGAGACCGGATATGCAACTATTTGACCTCACTGACGAGGTGGTGATGGAGCCATTTGTTAAGGCATTGAGGAAGAACCGGCTAATTCTGCTCACCCACGCCTCGGAACCAGTAGGTCATGACTATCCAGGAAAGGGAGGTATCACCCCGGATATACTCTACCCCTTTATCGCCAGCTTCCCCGATTTGAAGCTTGTCTGTGCCCACTGGGGAGGCGGCCTGACTTTCTATGCCTTGATGCCCGAGGTCGGGAAGGCAATGAGCAATGTCTTCTTTGACACGGCGGCTTCACCTTTCCTCTACACCCCCCAGGTATATGAGCAGGTTACCCAGCTGGTGGGTGCCGAAAAGATTATCTTCGGCAGCGACTATCCCTTGCTGGCACAGAGTCGGTTGCTTAAAGAGATTGAAGCCCTTGACTTACCCCAGGAAACAAAAAGCCTCATTCTATCGGGTAATGCCCAGAGGCTGCTTGGTATTAAAGGTAAATAGCTATGGAGCAAGTCCGCTGTTTTATTGCCATTGAGCTGCCGGATGAGATAAAAACCGGGCTCAAGCACCTTCAGGCTCAACTGAAATCAGGCAACCAGTCTTGGGTGAAGTGGGTCGACCCCTACGGCATTCACCTGACGCTGAAGTTCCTGGGCAATGTGGCTGTGGATAGGATGGGCGAAATAACCGGAGCCATGGGGGAGGCGGCTCAGGGGATATCCCCTTTTCACCTGGAGGTCTGTCTCTTATACACATCTGACGCTGCCGACGAATAGAGAGGTGTA
>CAZHLO010000190.1:0-2351 GCA_964533385.1 uncultured Dehalococcoidales bacterium
GAAGGGCTGAACGGCTTCAAAGAACCCATAAGCGCTCATC
Organism: uncultured Dehalococcoidales bacterium; assembly: GCA_964533385.1. Lineage (GTDB taxonomy): Bacteria > Chloroflexota > Dehalococcoidia > Dehalococcoidales > BS750m-G39 > CAZHLO01. Next base: position 41 of record CAZHLO010000190.1, read on the forward strand.
TTGCGGATATATACCCCGTTCATCCAGTCAAGCTTTTCCCGGTTAAAGATGGCTCCGGTCTTGCCGATTCGTTCCAGGGAAAAGTTATCTATAAGCTCCTGCCGTGACATGAGCTCGGTCTTGTCATCCAGTGACCAGCCGATTAAGGAGAGGAAGTTGAACATGGTCTGCGGCAGGTAGCCCATCTCCCGATAGTCAAGTATGGATACGGCGCCATGCCGCTTGCTGAGCTTGGCGCGGTCAGGACCCAGTATCATCGGGTGGTGAATAAATTGAGGGGGCTCCAAGCCGAGAGCCCGGTATAAAAGCAGATGGCGGGGCGTGCTTGAGAGCCACTCCTCAGCCCTGATGACATGGCTGATTTCCATGGCGTGGTCGTCAACGACATTAGCCAGGTGATATGTCGGGTAACCATCTGACTTGAGCAGGATAAAGTCGTCAAGGGTATTATGCTCAAAAACGACGTCACCATAGATGAGGTCGTTAAATCTGGTCTGCCCCTCCAGGGGGGTCTTGAAGCGCACCACCGGGATGATGCCTTCGGCTTCTTTCTCTTTCCGCTCCTGCGGCGTTAAGTCACGGCAGTGACGGTCATAACCTGGCGGCTGCTTGCGCCTGACCTGCTCTGCCCGCATCTGCTCAAGGCGCTCGGGGGAGCAGTAGCAGTAGTAGGCATCCCCCTGTGAGATGAGCTTCTCAGCGGTTGCCTTATAAAGCTCCAGGCGTTGTGATTGAAAGTAAGGACCGTATTTACCCCCCACCTCCGGTCCCTCATCCCAGTCAAGACCAAGCCACCGGAGAGAATCAAGGATAGCCTTCACCGCTCCCTTGACCTTACGGGTGACATCGGTATCTTCAATGCGCAGGATGAGCTTGCCACCGTGGTGACGGGCAAAAAGCCAGTTGAACATGGCGGTGCGGATATTACCGACATGGGGATAGCCGGTGGGGCTGGGGGCAAAGCGGACTCGGACTGGTTTAGTCATTTCTTCTTCCCATTCTACCACCCCACCCAACAAGTTTCTAGCCGTTATTTGTGAACCTCACCCCCTAACCCCCTCTCCTTGGGAAGGAGAGGGGGAAGAAATAAAAAAGAGGGGCTTGCGCCCCTCTTCGCAAGCTACTCCCCTAAAAAAATCTCTTGACAAAGAATTAGACAATGACTAAGCTGAGATACTTTTATTTCTACTAAAAAAGTAAATGATAATCAAAGGAATATGAAATGCCTAAAGTAAAAGTGGGAGATATCAATATGTACTATGAGGTGTATGGAAATATTATAATAAGGAGGTAACTTATTATGAAATGCATAGTAATTTATTTCTCGCAAACAGGTAACACGGAGAAAGTCGCCAAGGCGATTCAGGCAGGGGTGAAACGCGTCGCAGGTCACTGTGATATCGTTAAGATTAAGGAAGCAAATCCAAGGCACTTATACGAATATGACCTGATTGGCTTAGGCACTATGGTAATGGAACGAGAACCCGGTAATGTCACGGCTTTCATAAACGATATGCGCTTTGTCGGAGGAAAACACATTTTCGCCTTTGCTACTCACGGCACAACTCCAGAGCTATTGTTCCCCAGCATGGTCCCAAAGTTGAAACATAGAGGCTTAGTAGTTATAGGTACACGTGACTGGTATGGCAATTGTTGTCTACCATATCAGTCTGAGCCCTATGCTACCGCCGGGCACCCCGACGAAATTGACTTGGAAGAGGCCGAAAATTTTGGTAGAGAAATGGTGGAACGTAGCCAGAGGATATTCAACGGTGAGACAGGATTAATTCAACCAGTACCGAAAGCACCTGAGGGACCGAAGTACGGGGACGAAGATGTATCCATTGCCAATAAATTCAAATCCATGGCTAAACTCAATATGGAAAAGTGTATCTACCCCAGATGCCGACTCTGCATGGATAATTGTCCTATGGATGGCATTGATTTATCTGTCAAACCACCAGTTTTCGCCAAACCTTGTATAAATTGCATGTTTTGTGAGCAAATTTGTCCCACGGGTGCTATAGACGCTGAAGCCTGGTATGAAGCTGTAACGCCGGTATGGAATAAGATATTCGATAAACACGTTTTGCCACCTTTGGTCAAAGCTGAGGCAGAGGGACGTTTTAGAAGGCTAGTGCCAGTAGAGGACATAGGTCGCGATAATCCCATTTATAAGGTACATAGAAAGCGCCCACGGTGGATTATCGGGAAAGGTATGCAGTAAGAATCCATAACAGGGGCGGAGTTAGTAATATTTAAAGGGGCGGGGCATGTGCTGATAGAGGCGGGGGAAGAGATTTTTAGGGAG
>CAZHLO010000191.1:0-2325 GCA_964533385.1 uncultured Dehalococcoidales bacterium
TCGGTTAAGTCTCACTAGATAAAGGTGGCGGAGGGGGTGGGATTCGAACCCACGGTCCTTCTATTGAAGGACAACGGTTTTCAAGACCGTCACCATAAACCACTCGGACACCCCTCCCAGCTAGATTAGTATAGAAAATTGGACGGATAGCGTCAAATTCATGGTTTAGTTGGCTGCCCTGGTTATTCCCGAGGTATACGCCTTAATTCAAAAACATTATTAACCTCGGGGTCGGGGCAGGATACGGTGATGACATCAGGCTCTTCCTGCCAGGGGAATGTGGCCCCAAACTTAAATGCCAAAACAAAGGGGTAAATAGCATTGAAAGCCAGGGAGCACATACCCTCCGGCGTGTTGTATCGAAAAACCCATTCATCACCTACCTTGTGGCCGTTGTAACACGGTCGCTGATTGCCGACCAGTTTTATAATGACATCATACTCTTTGCTTTTCATACAATTTCCTTCTCCCCCACATACGGCTGCAAAACTTCTGGAATCAATATTGAGCCGTCAGCCTGCTGGTTGTTTTCCATTATGGCAATTAGGACGCGGGGCAGGGCTAGCCCCGAGCCATTTAAGGTGTGGGCAAACTGGGGCTTATCTTCGGGAGAGGGGCGGTAGCGGATATTAGCCCTTCGGGCTTGAAAGTCCCCGCAGTTGGAGCAGGAGCTTACCTCTAGCCACTCGCCACAGCCAGGAGCCCACATTTCAATGTCATAGGCTTTTTGGGCAGCAAAGCCCAGGTCAGCGGTACAAAGCTGCTTCACCCGATAATGGAGTCCTAATTTTTGGCAGACCTGTTCGGCATCATGCAGAAGCTTTTCCAGTTCCTCATCTGAGGTGGTTGGCTCGGTGAATTTATATAGCTCCACCTTATCAAACTGGTGACCTCGTTTTATGCCCCGGGTATCCTTTCCCGCTGACATCTTCTCCCGCCGAAAACAGGCGGTATAGGCGACATAATAGATGGGCAGGACTCCGGGCGGGATAATCTCATCGCGGTGGAGATTGGTAATGGGCACCTCAGCCGTGGGCACGAACCAGAGGTCGTCCTCTTCATCATGATAAAGGTTATCGGCGAATTTAGGCAGGTTGCCCGAACCGACCATGCATTCCCGCTTGACCATAAACGGTGGATATACCTCCTGGTAGCCGTGCTCGGTGGTGTGGAGGTCGAGCATAAAGGAGATGATGGCTCTCTGCAGTCGGGCGCCTAACCCTTTGAGCACGTAGAAGCGGGTGCCGGCTAGTTTTACCCCCCGCTCAAAGTCAATGATGCCCAGAGCTTCCCCCAGCTTCCAGTGGGGGGCGGGGGTAAAATCAAAGCTCTTTGGCTCCCTCCAGGAGCGGACTACCGGGTTATCCTTTTCATCCTTACCCACAGGCACGGAGGGGTGGGGGATATTGGGCACCTGAAGTAAAAGTTCCTCAATCTGCTCATCCAGGCTTCTCACCTCTTCTTCCAGCCCTTTTATCATGGCACGCAGGTCACGCCCTTCCTCGATAGTTTCTTTGTCGGCTTTCTTTTTGCGGGCTGCCTCTTTTCTCTGGTGTCTCAGGCTTTCCAGCTCAAGTAGCTTCTGGCGACGCTCAGAATCAAGCTGTAAAATCTCGTCCAGAGGGGCAATGTCCTGGCGGTTAGCCACCGCCTGCCTCACCAGGTCTATATTTTCCCTTATAAATTTCAGGTCAAGCATAGCTATTTATCTACCTTTCCTCTTACCCTTTGGTGCCAACCTGGGAAAACCCGGATTTTATTTCTAACGGCTCGGCTATATATAGGTACTGGTCTTTAGCCTTCTCGTAAGCTGGCCAGGTGATTAAGCCTTTGATATTCGGGTCCCCCGTCCGAGCAAACTGAGTCCACATTGCCATCATATTCTCGGAGATCTTTCTATCTATATCGGTAAGCCCCGGGTCTGGTGATTTAGCCCCGGACTGGCTGGTGAGAAGATATAGCATGGGCCAGTTACCAGTGGTGTTATCCCAATCGCCGAAAACGTAGCACAGCTCCATGGCGTGGGTGGAGATACAACCCTCCTGCTTCCAACCCGCCGGAACATGGTCAAAAATAGCGGCGTAGCCCTTTTGACCAGCCTGGCTCACACTAGAAAGCATATCCACATAACCCGGAACTAAGAAGGGAAACACCAGTACCCCTGGACCGGTCACCTCCCCGAGGTTGGCGCACACGATAAGGGGGACAGTATTCTGTTTACCTTTCTGGAAGATGTTGGACGGTGTATCAGACAGGAACCAGCCGTCCACTCCTGCCTCCCAGAGACCCTCCGGTCCAAGCATAGCCAGCTCCCGGGTCAGGGTG
>CAZHLO010000192.1:0-2317 GCA_964533385.1 uncultured Dehalococcoidales bacterium
GGTATATATCCGCAAGATGAGCGCTTATGGGTTCTTTGAAGCCGTTCAGCCCTTCCTGATGACCGATGAAGAGGCGGGCAAGGCTTTAATATCAAGTGAAGAATATGTCAGGGCTATCCTGCCCCTTGTCCAGGAGCGAGCCCGAACTCTGGCTGAGGTAGTTGAGCTAACCCAGTTTTTCTTCATTGACCAGCCTGACTATAAGCCCGACCTGCTCATCGGAGAGAACATGAATCGTGAATCAGCCATCCAGGCATTAAAGGCAGCGCAGCCGAGGCTTAGCCAGTTAGAGGCGTTTGACGCCGATTCTCTGGAAGGCGTGCTCCGTCCCCTGGCTGCGGAGCTGGGGTTGAAGACAGGTCAGTTCTTTGGCGTGCTCAGGGTAGCCGTTACCGGTCGGACTGCGGCCCCACCCCTCTTTCAGACGATGGCGGTTTTGGGCAAGGAGCGCTGCCTGAGGCGGGTTGAAGCGGCGCTGGCTAGGTTATGAACAAACAAGGTTCTGCCCTATCTGGCTATCATGTCCTTGATTTGACCGATGAGAAAGGCATGCTCTGTTCCCGCTATCTGGCGGATATGGGGGCGGAGGTCTTGCGCATAGAAAAGCCGGGAGGTTCGCCAAAAAGCCGTTTTTATTGGGAAAACCTTGGTAAGCGGGCAATAGCCCTCGATATAGAATTAAAGCCGGGGCAGGAGATACTTAAGAAGCTGGTTAAGACGGCTGACGTCCTGGTAGAGAGCCATTCTTCGGGCTACCTTGGGGCGCTGGGTCTCGGCTATCCCCAACTCAGTCAAATCAACCCCCGACTGGTCATGGCTTCCATCACCAATTTCGGGCAGAGCGGACCACGTCGGGATTATAAGGCGTGCGATATAGTGGCTAGCGCCCTTGGCGGGCAGATGTATGTCTGTGGTGAGGCTGATTTGTCGCCGCTCAAGCCCTTCGGCAACCAGAGTTATTATCTTGCTTCTATCTTTGCTGCCATTGGCATTTTGCTGGCACTTTGGTGCCGGCATACTTCAGACAGAGGCCAGCATATTGACATTTCGCTACAGGATTGTGTTGCCGCTGCCCTTGACCATGTCCTGGTGCGCTACTTTTATCAGGGGGTGGTGGCCAAGCGCCAGGGCAGTCTTCACTGGAACGGCGCCTTTCGCGTTTTTCCTTGTAAAGATGGCTATATTTTGCTTTCCCTCTTTTACCAGTGGGAAACATTAGTGGAGTGGCTTGCCTCTGAGGGGATGGCGGAAGACTTGACCGATAAAAAATGGCTGGATAGAGACTATCGCTTCAAGCACCTTGACCATGTTATTGAGGTATTAGAGCGGTGGACAAGAAATCATACTGTCGCTGGGCTGGTGGAAAAAGGTCAATTGATGCGCTTCCCCTGGGCGGAGGTCTGTTCAATATCAAAGCTTATGGCAAGTCCACAGTTAAAGGCGTGGGATTTCTGGGTTGAGATTGAGCACCCCGTGACGGGCAAGAAGTATAAATTCCCCCGCTTGCCGTGGGTGGGGAGCCGAATTTAATAATTTAATATGGTAACCTATCCCCCTGCCCCCTTCCCTTGGGAATTGGTGAAGGGAGGGGAGTCAGGTAAGGGAGGGGGCTTCGCCCCCTCCCTTAAATCTCCTCCCCCTCTCCTTGTTAAGGAGAGGGGGATTAAGGGGGTGAGGTCAATAAAACCTAAAGGGTGAGGGGGTGTCATAAACAATAAAGGGAAGGAGGGTAGTCAAAAATGCTAGAAGAAAAATGGGCGTCTCCAGAAGATTTTGCCACACTATTTCAATATTTCTGGTACCGTGATTTTCCGATGGATGCAAAAAAGGCAACAGGAGTGGGGCGAGTGGATTGGACTATCCATATTGGAGTAGTTGTTCGTAACATAGCTGACCTCATGGGGCTTGTTACAAGATTTGAGAGGGGAGGTAGAAAGGATGCAATACTGCGAAGTATGGACAGCGATGAAATAGCTATCGAGTGGGAGTGGGGTGGCGTATGGGGTAACGAGTTAGAAAAGCTAAAACATCACACAGTGTGGAGTAGGGACAAAGACAGAGAAAGACTTAAATATGCAGTACTCATAACATATACCCATCCGCCAAACATACAAGAGGTTTACAATCATGTGATGGAAAAATGGGAAGGAGCACAGTGGCCTCTCCTTCTGATACTAGTTGACCTTGTAGAGTCTAAAAAGTATCCCATGGGTAAGGAGTTTAAAAATATACAGATGTCCGTGTTTGATAGGGGCGAGCGCACGGAGTTTCGGTCAGCACCAGCATTTCCCTGGGAAGTTCCCGGGACACGCTGGTC
>CAZHLO010000193.1:0-2303 GCA_964533385.1 uncultured Dehalococcoidales bacterium
TGGTCTCTACCACTAATTTTTTGCCCATCTTTTACCGTCGGCTAAAGCGCATGAAGATAACGGCTAATCCAGCAACGACTAGCACGATGATGCCAATTCCCACCCAACCCCAGAGGGCAGAAGTTTTCACGGTAACCCTAATATAATCAATACTAGCTGAAGCCTGCTTTCCCGAGGCTTTGAGGATGACTTCATAATCGCCGGCTATGGCATTGGCTGGGGTCTTAATATTCATGTCTACTATCTGGTAGTTACCAGCCGGCAGTGAATCTATCTTGTTTGGGGAGAGTTCAACCGTCCAGCCCCGTGGTTTATTTGTGGAGAAGGTGATGTCTTCAATAGGCGCTGAGCCTCCGTTTACTACCACTACCGAGAAATAATTGTCCTTGCCCGCAGTAGCCGTGACACTGAGGAGCCCATCGGGTGTGGTTAGAGACATGGAGTATTTAGCCGTTACTACTACCGTGAGCTGGATGGTGCCCTTAATCTCCCCTGAGGTTGCCTCCACGGTTATCTGGTATTCTCCAGGCTCAGGCGTAAGCCCGGAGGCAGGGGCGGTGTGAACAGTTATCCTCGCTGTACCATAGGTTTCGTCGGGCAGCGGTGGTTCAACCCTGATGTCCAGTATCTGTGTATCTGTGCCATAGGTTGGGGTAATATATGTCGTCCAGTCCGTAGGTCCAGTAGCCACCAGGTCAAAGATCCGAGCCTCAGCCCCTTGGTAGTTTAGCTCAACATTAAACTCGGCACTTTCCCCGGAGATTATCTCCAGCTTATAGTAGGAGGTGGTCAGCTCAATCTTTGCCTCCTCACCCTGAGCTAAAACGGGGCTTAATGGTAAAAGAGCCAGTAAGCTCACAAACAGGAGACAGAAAAAGATTAATCCTCTTTTCATTGCTTTGCCCCCTTGTAAAAATTGCTTCGGTATCATATCAAGGCTACAGGTCGAAGTCAAATATTCTTTACTGAGCGAGCAGTTCCTTAAGCTTATCGGTGAAGGCGGGTAGAGTTTTTTTCCAGTCGCCGACGATGCCGAAGCGGGCTTCCCTGAAGATATTTGCCTCCGGGTCTTTGTTTATGGCGACTATGGTCTTAGAGCCGGAGCAGCCGGACATGTGTTGGCTGGAACCGGAGAGGGCGACGGCTATATAGAGGTCAGGGGCAACAATCTTGCCAGTAAGTCCTATCTGCGCCCCGGCGGGCATCCAGCCATTATCACAGGGGGGTCTGGTAGCGCCTACTGCCCCTTTGAGCACCTTAGCCAGTTCCTCTAGCTGTTTGAAACCTTCAGCACTGCCAATGCCTCTACCTCCGCTGACTACTACCCCAGCATCCTCAAGCTTTATCCCCTCCACCTTTTCGGCTACCTTCTCCAGCACTTTGGTTCTTATTGCCGAGGGGTCCAGAGCGGCGTCAACGGTGATTACTTCTCCTTTTCTCGACTGGTCTGGCTCCAGGGGCGTCATTGCCTTGGCTCTAACGGTGGCTATTTGGGGGAAGGAGGGGCAGGTGAAGACAGCTTGAGCGTTGCCTCCATAGACGGGCTTGGTCTGCAGCAGTAGCTTTGACTGTGGGTCAATTGCCAGCTCCAGGCAGCCTAGGGAGGCAGCCGTGTTCAGTCTGAAAGCCAGCCTGGGTGCCAGGTCACGACCGATAGAGGTCTGCCCCAGAAGGAGAATCTGTGGCATCACCTGCTTGACTACCTTTTCTGTAACAAAGACAAAGGAATCGGTTTGATAATCCTGGAGCAGCGGGTCGTCAACGACATAGGCTTTATCGGCGCCAAAGGCAATAGCTTCTTTAGCTAAGCCGCTTATGCCACTGCCGATTAACAAGGCGGATAGTTCCTGCCCCAGGTCGTCAGCCAGCTTTCTGCCGCCACTCAATAGCTCGGTGGCGATGGTTGCTAGCTTGCCTTCCTTAGCCTCACCCAGAATCATAACCCCTTTGTATTCAGCCATAGATTTATCTCCTTACAATACCTTGTCTTCTCGCAGTTTTAACGCCAGATTGGCTGCTGCTTCTTCAGGGCTCTCGCCTTCAATAATCTCGCATTTACCTCCGCGAACTGGTTGGAATAATTTTAGCAGCTTGGTGTGCCTGCCGGCAGCACCTATCTTGGAGGCTTCAACACCGATATCGGCTGGCTTCCAGATAATTGGCTCCTTCTTTTTGGCGGCCATAATCCCTTTTATGGTGGGGTAGCGGGGCTCACCAATCTCATTGCTGACGGTAATCAAGCAGGGTAGGGATACCTCAATCACCTCATAGCCCTCATCAGTTACCCGCTCTACCCTTGCCTT
>CAZHLO010000194.1:0-2262 GCA_964533385.1 uncultured Dehalococcoidales bacterium
GGGCTGAGCTGGGCGTCATTCCCAGAGAGGCGATACCCAAGATAAAGCTAGCCCGGCTTAACCTTAAACGTATGGAGGAGATTTTAAAACAGACTCACCACGATGTGACGGCTTTCCTTGGCTCGGTGTCAGAGAGTCTGGGAGATGAATCACGCTTTATCCACCTTGGTCTTACCTCCTCTGATGTGATGGATACCGCCTTAAGCCTGCAGCTAATTGAGTCCGCTGAGCTACTGAGTCAGGATGTAAAGGAGCTCATCTCGGTGCTGGCGCAAATGGCAATAAAACACAAATATACCATTATGATTGGGCGCACTCATGGGGTTCATGCCGAGCCAATTTCCTTTGGTTTTAAGCTGGCGCTATGGACTGAGGAGATGAGGAGAAACCTGCAAAGACTGGCTGAGGCGGAAAAAACCATCGCCGTGGGCAAGATTTCCGGAGCCGTGGGCACCTATGCCACCCTTTCCCCTGAGGTTGAGGAGAAGGCTTGCGCCAAATTAGGACTGTCTCCAGCCCCGGTTTCCAGCCAGGTCTTGCAGCGCGACCGCCACGCTCAATTTGTTACCACTTTAGCTATAATCGCTAGCTCACTGGAGAAGTTCGCTACCGAAATCAGGGGCTTGCAGAAAACCGAGACCAGGGAGGTGGAAGAGCCTTTTGCCGCCGGTCAGACCGGCTCTTCATCCATGCCACATAAGCGCAACCCGGAGCTTTGTGAGCGAATCTGTGGCATAGCCCGACTGGTAAGAGGCTATGCCCTGACCTCACTGGAAAATATCGCCCTGTGGCATGAGCGAGACATTTCTCACTCATCCACCGAGCGCATCATCCTGCCCGACTCCTGCCTGGTAGTGGATTACGCCCTAGCTCTTTTCACCTCAATAATGAAGGGGTTGCAGGTTTACCCGCAAAAGATGAAGCGGAATATAGAGCTGACTAAAGGCTTAATCTTCTCCCAGCGGGTAATGCTCGCTCTTATCGATAAGGGCTTGAGCCGGCAAAAAGCCTATGAAATGGTGCAGCGCAACGCCATGAAGGCATGGAGGGGGAATAAAAGCTTCCTTACCCTGCTTAAAGCTGACCCTGAGGTTACCGCAATCCTCCCTGCGTCAGAGCTTGAATCCCTTTTTGACTATCAATACTACCTGCGCTATATGGATGCTGTCTTTAAGCGATTGGGCTTAACCGGGGCGCAATGGAAGGGTGGTATGGCTGAGTCTTCAGAACTGGCGCCCGGGGCAATATAAAAAATGAGTATTAACCCTTCAGTTTTGCTAAAGACCGACCTGCCCTTGCCGCTGTTTATTCGGGGCAAGGTGCGTGATACCTATGACCTGGGTGATATGTTGCTAATTGTCGCCACCGACCGAATCTCAGCCTTTGATGTCGTCCTGCCCTGCGGCATTCCCAATAAAGGACTGGTGCTGAATAAACTCTCGGCTTTCTGGTTCAACCAGACGAGGGACTTAGTAAAAAATCATCTGGTGGCAACAGTGGATGAGGTCAGCTCTCTTGACGTTTACCTTCCTGCCGGCAGCCGCTTTGCCTATCCTTCTTACCTTGCCGGGCGGGCGATGGTGGTGAAAAAGGTCAGGCGTATCCCGATTGAAAGCGTGGTGCGTGGTTACATCTCCGGGTCGGCGTGGACAGAGTATAAAGAACACGGCACCGTTTCCGGAAACCCGATGCCCAGGGGTTTGAAACAGAGCCAGGAATTACCCCAGCCCCTGTTCACCCCCACCACCAAGGCGGAAAGCGGGCACGACCAGCCGCTATCTATGGCTGAGATGAAGAAGTTAGTTGGTGACCATGTAGCCGAGGAGATGGAGGAGAAAAGTCTGGCTATCTATAACTACGCCCAAGAATATGCCCTAGCCAGAGGTATTATCATTGCTGATACCAAGTTCGAGTTTGGATTGGACGGTGAGAAGTTGATCCTCATTGATGAGCTTCTTACTCCGGACTCGTCCCGGATATGGGAGGCTGGGCGATATAAAGTTGGCGAGTCCCAGCCCAGCTTTGATAAGCAGCCGGTAAGAGACTGGCTCACTGCTTCCGGGTGGAATAAAGAGCCCCCCGCCCCAATGTTACCCGCTGAGGTCATTGTGGCTACTACCAGGAGATACAAGCAGGCCTATGAAAGGTTAACTGGTAGTAAATTGAACGTTTAGCCTCCAATTTTTCGTAATAGGAGAGAGATATGCCTGAAGAGAAAGAGATACCTGAATACTATTCAGACCAGTTTATGCTCGCCGGAGG
>CAZHLO010000195.1:0-2240 GCA_964533385.1 uncultured Dehalococcoidales bacterium
CTCCCAGTGTTCCCTCGGAGCCGATAAACAGCATCATCAGCTCATAGCCGGTACGGTTCTTGACTGTTACCCCACCCAGCTTCATGATGTAGCCATTGGCTAAAACCACCTCCAGCCCCAGAACATATTGCTTGGTCACCCCATACTTCACACAATAAGGACCACCAGCATTCTCAGCTACAGTACCACCCACGGTACAGCCCAGGAAGCTCTGAGGGTCGGGTGGATAAAATAGACCCTCCTTAGCCAGGGCATTATTGAAGTCCTGAAGCACGACGCCAGGCTCAACGGTAGCCGCTAGGTTAGTCTTGTTTATATCCAGGATTTTGTTCATCCTAGTGGTGCACAATACAATCCCACCCTTTATCGGGATAGAACCACCACTGACATTAGTGCCGGCGCCCCTTGGTGTAACCGGAACCTTATTCTCATTAGCCACCTTCAGAATCTGAGACACCTGCTGAACGGTCGTCGGCAACACCACCACATCGGGCATATGAGCCCAGGTAGTGGTGCCATCATAGGAATAGGCATTCAGGTCTTCCCTGGAGGTTAAAACAGCGTCCTTGCCAACAATCTTGCGCAGTTGTGATATAACCTTCTTTTCCAGCATATCAGCCCCCCTTCAAATTAATTTTGATTTGAGCCGCTTTTTCCTCAGCGATTAAAGCCGCTCCCAGAGCCGCCACAATCTGCGGCTCCTCAGGAACCAGAAGTTTGCAGGCTAATCCCTCCTCTATGCTCCTGACCAGTCCGATATCCTTAGCCCCACCACCCACCACGGCGCAATCAGGCTCAATTCCCAGCCTCTCCACCATGGCCTGGATTTTAGCCGCTAAAGTCCGATGAAGACCCGCCAGGATATCCTCCTTTGAAGCTCCCTCAGCAATACGGGATATTGCCTCCGATTCGGCGAATACGGCGCAGCCAGTATTAAAGTCGACCCTGTTTTGAGATTTCAGGGACAAGTCGCCGATGTCCTCCAGGTCAATCTGTAACACCTTGGCAATAATCTGGAGGAAACGCCCGCTGCCGGCAGCGCATTTCTCACTCAGCAGAAAGGCGGTAGGCTTTCCCCTTTCATCCAGCTTAAACACCCTGGTGAATTGCCCGCCAATGTCAATCACAGTTCGGGCAGAGGGGAAGAGATAAGATATGCCCTTAGCCCCGGCAGATATATCGCTAATCACCTTACCAGCCAGGGAGACGCTGGCAGCACCATAACCGGTGGCTACAGTATAGCTTATATCCTTTAAAGACAGCTTCGCCTTTTTTAGGGCTTTGCCGGCTACCTGCTCAGCAGTAAGCTTATAATCCCCCCCTGAAGGCATTACATGGTAGGAGATAATTTTGCTTTTTGCCATTACCACCGCCTTAGAAAAAGCGGAGCCGATATCAATACCAGCAACATAAATCATTTTTTAGAACCCTATCCCCTTTAGTTTTTTGTTAACCTCACCCCCTTAATCCCCCTCTCCTTATCAAGGAGAGGGGGCAGGGGAATAGGTTATATAGTTATATTAGAGAGGTTTTTTACCCCGTAAAATTCGCCCATGTTCTAGACTTATGTAAACAAAGTCGCCTCGGTCAGGCGGCGCTCCCTTCTGACCAAGGGAATCCCCTTTTCCTCTGCCTCTCGGACAATATCCTTACCCAGCAGTGCGGCACCTATGGCACCAGTAAGCAAAGGCTCGGGAGGCAGCAACACCGGGAAGCCCAGCTTGGCTTCCAAAGCCTTGACCAAGCCGATATTCTTAGCGCCACCGCCAGTCAGCGCCACTTCCCTCTCTATCTTCAAGCGCCCTACCATGCTGTATATCCTGGCGGCAATCGCCTCATGTAACCCGGCGATAATATCAGTTAACGGCACCCCCTCCGCCAGTTTAGCCACCACCTCCTGCGCGGCAAACACGGTACAGGTGCTACCTATCTCGACCTTATTTTTAGCCTGTAACGATAATCTCCCCATATCTTCTAACTTGACACCAAGCCCCTCAGCCGTCACCTCAAGAAACCTGCCGGTCCCGGCGGCACACTTATCATTCATAACAAAGTCCACTGCCCGACCTTCCTTAAGCTTAATCCCCTTGCTGTCCTGACCACCGATGTCAATCACCGTCCTTGCCTCAGGCAGGAGGCAAGCAACTCCCCGGGCATGACAGGATATCTCGGTTATTTGCTTATCGGCAAAGGGGACATTAATTCGCCCATAGCCGGTAGCCACCACATAGGTTATGTCA
>CAZHLO010000196.1:0-2167 GCA_964533385.1 uncultured Dehalococcoidales bacterium
CCCTCCCGCCCTCAGGGGCTTTACTCTTCTCCAAATCTCTTCCCTTTGAAGGGGACTAACTTAGCAGGGCGTCTAAGAGGGGCGTCAGCCCCTCTTCTAATATCTCTTCCCCCTCTCATTTCAAGGAGAGGGGGATAAAGGGGGTGAGGTTAATAAATAATCTAAAGATGCAGTTTGTCTTTGTCTTAACCCTAGGGTATAATTGGTAAAAACTTATTTTAGTTGGAGTTAGAACATTGCCCTGGTTCTATTATGTAGGCAGAGTAATAATCAGGATATTGCTTAGACTCTTGACCACATGGCAGGTCAAGGGCAAAGAGAATATCCCCTCCTGGGGACCCCTCCTCGTGGTATCTAATCATCTTCATGCCTACGACCCGGCTGTGCTTGGGGTTAGCGTGAACAGAGTAATGATATTTATGGCTAAAGAAGAGCTATTTCGTTCCCGGTTAAGAGCTTACTTCATCAGTAACTTCGGTTCCTTTCCGGTACACCGAGGGAAGCTGGATAGAAAGGCTTTGCGCCAGGCAAAGCAGGTGTTAGCCGATGGTCTGGCTCTGGCTATGTTCGCCGAGGGAACAAGAAGCGTGGGTGCCCAGCTTCAGCCAGCTTTCTCCGGCGCTGCGCTAATTGCCATACGGAATAGTGTACCTATCCTTCCCGTGGGCATCACCGGTAGCGAGAAGATTAGGGGCTGGTCCTGGATACTGCGCCGCCCTCGGGTAACCGTCAACATTGGTCGCCCCTTTTATCTGCCGGCTGGTAGTAGATTGACTAAAGGTGAGCTGGCTAAGCATACCGATTTTATCATGCGGCATATAGCCGAGCTTCTTCCTCCAGAGTATCGGGGGGTTTATGGTGGGGAAGGAAACCAGAAGGCATGAAGATTGGAAAGACGGGAGAAATAGGTTTTTGCTTCGGGGTTAAACGAGCCATTGATATCTTGGAAAGGGTTGCCCGGGAGCGTGGTGGAGTGGAAACAGTGGGGGCGGTGGTACACAACCAACAGGTACTGCAGAGGCTGGCTGAGATTGGGGTCAGGGTAGCTCAGGGTGTGGATGATATACGGGGTGATATGGTAGCTATTAGCTCCCACGGTATAGCCCCAAAAGTAGAGGAGGAGATTCGGGCTCGGCATATTGACATAGTTGATACCACCTGCCCCTTCGTTCATCGCCTCCAGACCGCAGCCCGGAGGTTAGCTAAAAGCGGTTTTTTTGTCATTATCTATGGTGATGCTGACCATACTGAGGTTAGGGGTGTTCTGGGTTGGGCTGATGGCAAGGGGCTGGCTACCCTGGATGAGAAGATTATCGCCAAGTTAGACTCTTTACCTCGCCGTTTGGGTATCTTGTCTCAGACCACCCAAATACCAGCCCATTTCACTGAATTTGTCAAGAGGCTCATTGACGGCACCTTTAGCAAAGATTCCGAGCTGCGCATTATTGATACCATATGTCATGATATCAGAAAACGGCAGGCTCAAGCCCTTGAGCTGGCTAACAGGGTGGACTTGATGTTGGTTATTGGCGGGCATAGTAGCGCTAATACCAACCGCCTGGCTGAGTTATGTTCTACAGCTACCAAGACCTATCTCGTTGAGACGGCAAAGGAAATTAAACCCTCCTGGTTTCAGGGCAAGCATCATATAGGTATAACCTCTGGAGCCTCCACTGCCGAGCCGACCATAGATGAAGTAATAGCCAGGTTAGAAGCCCTGGCTTGAGTGGTTACAGTCCCATCTCCCGAGCCACTATCTCCCGATAGAAGCTGGCATCGCCGAAGGAGACCTCAGCCGCTTTCGCCCTTCTGGTGTAGTACTGCAAATCATGGTCTATGGTAACACCGATGGCGCCGTGAATCTGGTGTGCCAGAGCCATAACCCGCTGACAGGCTTCGCCGGCCCACGCCTTGGCAATGGCTACCTCCCTAGTGCCGGGAAGACCCTCGCTCAGCATCCAGGCAGCCTGATAAGTTGAAAGCCTGGTGCCGTCAACATCGGTCGCCATGTCGGCGCAATAGTGCTGGATAACCTGAAAACTGCCGATAGGGCGGTCATACTGCTTTCTTTCCTTGGCATAACTAACCGTCATGTCCAACGCCTGCTGAATGCAGCCCACCATCTCGCAGCATTTGGCTACTGCCGCTCGCTGGATTATTTTCTCTA
>CAZHLO010000197.1:0-2143 GCA_964533385.1 uncultured Dehalococcoidales bacterium
GTCTTGCCTCCCCTGTGTAACAGTGCCTCTAGGTGAGGTCTGCCTTTGAATGTCTCTGCTAGGGGCTTTAACTTTACATATTGATATGTTAAAATACATAATATCAAGTAGTGAGGGAGAGCGGTGAAAGAAGCGATTAACAGTTTTCTGGACTATCTGGCGGTGGAGAAGGGCTTTTCCGAGAACACCATAGCTGCCTACCGGAATGACCTGCATCAACTGGCTAGCTTTGTTGAGGAGGAGGCGGCTAGGCGGGGCACTATCCCTCCCTGGGCTGCCTTTGACCGCCAGGCGATGATGAGCTATCTGCTCGACCTTAAGGAGAGGGGCTATGCTGCCACAACGATAGCCCGCAAAGTGGCTGCCATTAAGTCCTTCTTTGGCTTTATGGTGGCTGATGGTATTTTGAAAGAGAACCCAACGGAGGGTGTGGCTTCAACCAAGGTGGGGAAGTCATTGCCAAAGCCTATCTCAATCGCCCAGGTCCATCGCCTTTTGGAGCAACCAGCTAAGCTTTCCACGCCAGAAGCTAAACGGGATAAGGCGATGCTGGAGTTATTATACGCCACGGGCATGAGGGTGAGCGAATTGGTGTCCTTGAACCTGGCTGATTTAGATACCGAGGGTGGCTATGTGCGTTGCTTTGGCAAGGGGCATAAGGAGCGGCTCATCCCTATCTATCAACGGGCGGTTGTGGCGGTAAAGGAATATTTAACCGAGGTGCGTCCTCATCTGGTGCATGGCAGCGAGGAAAAGGCGGTGTTCCTCAATCGCCGTGGTGAGAGGCTGACCAGACAGGGGCTTTGGCAGATTCTAAAGGGTTATGCTAAATCAGCCGAGCTGGGGACTGAGATTACTCCTCACACCCTGAGGCATAGCTTTGCTACTCATATGTTGAGTGGCGGGGCAGACCTGCGCTCAGTCCAGGAATTGCTGGGTCATGCCAACATATCAACTACCCAGGTTTATACCCATCTCACCACTGAGCATATTCGGCAAGCTTATGAGAAGTCTCACCCAAGGGCTAAGTAGGAGGTTTTAGATGTCACGTAAATCACGCCGTCACGGCCGACATCTGTCGCGGAGTAAGAGGAGAAAATTCAGAAAGGGCTTCTACACCCCACCCCAACCATCGGCAGTGGCTCAACCGTATGAGCCTGCGCCCCGGGCTGAGGTGATTTCTCCCCCAGCGCCCGCCCCGAGGGTGAAGGTTGCCTTAGCTCAGTCCGTCAACGTAGCTACTGAATTAAAGAGAGTTGGTATTCTTGCTGGGATAATACTGGTTATTCTTATTGTTTTAGCCTTTACTTTGCCCTAGCCTTATTCAAGCGGGGCTGACTATGGATTTTGACGCTGCCAGAGCGGAATTGATTGAGCACCTTAGCACCGAGATTAAAGATGAGCGGGTATTGGCAGCAATGCGCGGCGTTCCCAGGGAACTTTTTGTGCCGCCGGCAAGTCGGTACTTAGCCTACGAAGATAGGCCGCTTCCCATTGGTTGCGCCCAGACAATTTCACAGCCGTTTATCATTGCCCTTATGACCGAGGCGTTAGAGCTTACCGGCAAGGAGAAGGTGCTTGAGGTAGGCACTGGCAGCGGCTATCAGGCAGCTATTCTGGCTAAGCTAGCCCGGCACGTAGTTACCACCGAGCGTGTACCCGCCCTGGCTGAGAAAGCCAAGCGGGTGTTAGATAGTCTGGGATATACCAATATTGAGGTGCACTTGGCGGAGGAGAC
Source organism: uncultured Dehalococcoidales bacterium (assembly GCA_964533385.1). GTDB lineage: Bacteria > Chloroflexota > Dehalococcoidia > Dehalococcoidales > BS750m-G39 > CAZHLO01. The sequence continues at coordinate 1,739 of CAZHLO010000197.1, forward strand.
ACTGGGCTGGCAGAGGGGAGCGCCTTACGATGCCATAATGGTTACCGCGGCGGCTCCGAGGGTGCCGCCTGACCTTTTAGCTCAGTTGGGGATTGGTGGACGGCTGGTAATTCCCGTTGGCTCTCGCTATATACAGGAGTTATATAAGATTACCACAGGCAGAAAGAAGAACACCATTGAGAATTTAGGTGGCTGCCGCTTTGTCTCCTTAATCGGTAAGGGTGCCTGGGAAGAGGAGTAGAAAGGAGAATAGGATGGAGGTTCTGGAGGCAATTAAGACGAGGAGAAGTGTTCGCAGGTATAAGTCTGCCCCAGTCGATGATAAAGCGGTGCAGGCAGTTCTGGAAGCGGGCCGCTGGGCACCATCCTGGGCTAATACCCAGTGCTGGCGATTTATTGTGGTGC
>CAZHLO010000198.1:0-2134 GCA_964533385.1 uncultured Dehalococcoidales bacterium
GCAAACTTGAGTAAAGGTGTACCTTAATGGTCATTTTTTGCTTCTATATCATATCACAATTTTCAGGGATTGTTGTCAAACGGATTGGCTATAGGTTAGAATCCTACCGAAGATTGAAAGTTTAAATATCAGGAGGCAGGTTGCATGACTACATTAAGACAATTTAATAGCTACGGAGAGGAGCTTGAGAGGCTACTGCTGCTGAGGACATCGCCAATAGCGGTAAAGATGCTGGAGAAGGAAGAGGATATTCCCCAAGAAGCCATCAGACCGAAAAGAGACCGCGGTTATCATCTTGCCCAGTGTCAGGCCTTTGCCATGTCACGTCGCCAGGGAGCCACGGTAGCCATGCTGAAGGAAGATAACTGGTGCTGGGCTCCTTTAATAGGCTACGGGCTGGTGGACCCCAATGTGCCCGAGGACATGGTTCTGCCCAAGGACCAGGTGAAAATCCTTCCCCGGTTGGAGTACGGGAAGTATATCGGTATTGTATCCGCGCCCCTGAAGACAGCCAGTTTTAAGCCTGACCTGGTACTTATCTATTCCAATACCGCTCAATTGAGAACTATACTTCTTATCCTGAAGTATAGTGGGGAGCCCCTGGTGACCTCTCAATTTGACCCTATCGACTCTTGTGTTTACTCCACTGTGCCCGTAATATTAAACGGCCAGTACCGCATTACCCTGCCTGACCCCGGTGACTACGAGCGGGCAATGGCTGGAGAAGATGAGATTATCTTCTCCGTGCCTGTCGCTAAACTGGAAAAGTTGGTATCGGCGCTCAAGGAAGCCGAGGAGAGAAAACTTGGCTACACCCATTTTGCCATGGATATGAGGCCCGATTTCCCTCGGCCTGAGTTCTATAAGAAGTTATTTAGAATGTGGGGGCTGGATGTAGAAGAATGAAAGACTCGACTGAAAACAAACAGCCTTGAACAATCCAAAGAATAACAGTTGACTTTTTATTTGAGCATTAGTATACTCGTCGTGGTCGAGCAGCTCCCTTTCTACTCAAGTATATTATCAATAAACTAGGTAGGATAAAATTATGCCAAAAGATTTTGTCAAAACACTAGCTGATTTGAAAGAGGAAGAGGTTATTAAACTAACCAAGGAAAGGCTTGAAGCCGGCGAGGATGCAAAGGTCATCCTGGAGGATAGCCGCAAGGCTATGGAAATCGTGGGTAACCGTTTCGCCGACGGTGAATACTTTCTGCCGGAGCTTGTCTATTCCGGTGAGCTTCTCAAGCAAATAACTGAGCTGGTTAAACCGCATCTGAAGCAGTCGGCTGAAACCAAGCGTCTGGGCAAGGTTGTTATCGGCACGGTAGCCGGGGACATTCATGATATTGGCTTGAACATTGTTGACTTCATGCTGAGTGTCAATGGTTTTGAGGTTTACAATCTGGGCGTCGATGTCCCCGCCGAAAAGTTTGTGGAGAAGATAAAGGTAACCAAAGCTCCCATCCTGGGATTGAGCGGATTTTTAACCCTTGCCTTTGACTCTATGAAAGAGACGGTTGAGGCTCTGGAGGCTGCTGGCGTGAGAGCTAAAATAAAAATCATGATTGGCGGCGGCCAGATTGACGATGAAGTCAGGAAATATGCCAAGGCTGATGCCTACGGTAAGGACGCTATGGCGGCAGTATCACTGGCCAAGAAATGGATAGCCGCCAAGTGAAGGTAGGCAGAAAGTGGGAGAGTTAACTCCAGCGGAAAAACGCGAGGAACGGTTTAAGCGGTGGCTTTCCCCTGATGTTAAATTCTCTAGCCCCCAGGCTGAAAAAGCCTATAAGGAGAGGGTAACCAGGTTCATCAAGGTCATTCAACTGAAGGAACCTGATAGAGTACCCTGCCTGCTACCAGCAGGACTTTTTCCCCTTTATTATTCTGGGATAACGCTCCAGACGGCTATGTATGATTACGATAAGCTCTGCCAGGCATGGCGAAAATTCCTCCGTGACTTTGAGATGGATACGTCTTTTGGTCCGGGCATGGTTCCGCCGGGAAGAGTATTGGAAGCCATTGGCTACAAACTGTATAAATGGCCAGGACATGGCCTCTCTTCCGATGTCACTACATACCAGTGTGTTGAAGCCGAGTACATGAAGGCGGACGAATACGATGCCCTTAT
>CAZHLO010000199.1:0-2122 GCA_964533385.1 uncultured Dehalococcoidales bacterium
TATATATCTGCGGACATGGTAAGAAGACGGGGGGCGGGGGTATTGCCCTGAAGGACAGCAGTGGCAAGACTCAAGAGTTGTTAAAGCCTACAGATTTAGCCAACCTTTTGGCCAAAATCCCTCCCTGCCCGGATGAGGACTGCGAAACGCCGGGGAAATGCTGCCATGTTAGTGTCATAATAGAGTCTTGTTATGCTGGCAACTTCAATGTCGACGGGGTAACCGGTCAGGGAAGGGCGGTAACCGGAACATCAACCAATACCCCATCCTGGGCAACTTCTGAAGGGGGCGTCTATACTGAAGGTTTTGATAGGGATTTGAGAGACCCCGATGCCGATAAAACCAAGCCGCCTGACGGCGTAGACCCGATGGAAGCCCACACCTCGGCTGAGGCAGCCGTTGATGAGCACAACAGGCAGAGCGGAAAGACCCAAAAGCCGTGGAGTAATAATCAATGGTGTGAATGCAAGTGCCCCTGCAAGGCGGACATAGATGTGGAGAAATGGATATGGTATGAGCCGCTCGGGATATGGATGGACGAGATAGCAGCCCCGCCCGGTCAACTGGTTACCTTTAGATTGGAGATTGAAAACGATGGCCAATGTCGAGATATCATCGAACTGGAGGTGACAGACTTCCTGCCCGGTTTCTTTGGGCCGGGTAGCGACCCCTTTGAAGGAAACGTCATGCTCTACTATGATGGCACAGCACACGTCAGACCACCTGATGCAATGATCCCAATAGAGGGAGGGCTACAAGTTATCTGGGACCTTTCAGATATAGGAGCGCTGGCGCCGGGAGAGAGCATAGCCATTGAATATGCTGCCTACGCCGAGTATCCGGGACCAAATATTAACGAGGTTTTCGTTACCGCTCACTGCGCCGTTGATTATAGTGTAATTGTTACCGACCAGGACTCGACAACAGTCTTGGTTCAGGAAGAAGAGCTTCCACCCGTGGAGACGGTGCTCTACGGCTATCTCGAGATTCATACCTACTGTGAGTGTGTGGGTCCGGTATGCAAAGACTGCACCCTCACCATATACTTCTATGCAGAGGACCTCACCGGCGGCAGCTACCCGATCACTTATGTAGCGCTGTATGTAAATGGGGGGCTGTTTGAGTCCTGGGAAATGCCTCCGGATACAACGTATTTCGGGCAGACTATCCCGATGCCGGCGGGGTGTGGACAGGAGATTCAAATCGAGATAGTAGCTATGAACCTGGTTGGATTGGAGGTTCATCCCGCTAAAACTATCACAACTCCCACTTCCTGTTGAGGTGGAATGGAGTAAATGCAAATATATCTGGATACAGCTAATATTGACGAGATAAGGCAGGGGGCTAAGCTGGGTATTGTCAGCGGCGTTACCACTAACCCCAGCCTGGTTTCCAAGGAGGGAACGGCTGATTATGAGGCGGTGGTCAGGGAAATCTGCTCTATTATCCCGGGACCGGTCTCGGTTGAGGTGCTGGTGGAGGGGGCTCAAGCTATGATTAAGCAGGCAAAGGTCATCGCTTCCTGGGCACCCAATGTCGTGGTTAAAATCCCGGCTACCGCTGAGGGTCTGGAGGTGACATCAGCCCTGGCTAAGAAGAAGATAAGGGTTAACTTTACCCTGTGCTTCTCGGTAAATCAGGCCCTGCTCGGCGCCCTGGCTGGCGCCGCCTACGTCAGCCCCTTTGTCGGCAGGCTGGATGATGCCGGTCACAACGGCATGGAGGTGGTCAAGGATATTGTTGATGTCTTTGCCCATTACCAGCTAACCACCCAGGTGATTGCCGCCAGCATTCGTCATCCCGAGCACTGTGTGGCGGCGGCTAAGGCGGGGGCTCACATTGCCACCGTTCCATATAAAGTTCTGATGCAGATGATTCAACACCCGCTTACTGATGTCGGTGTCGCCCGCTTCCTTGGCGACTGGAAACGCATCTCAAAGCAATAAGAGGGTAGCAAAAATAACCATAGAAGGTGAGGCAATAGTATGAATATCAGCGAATTAGAAAACAAAAGTCGAGATGAACTCATTGAGCTAGCTAAGGAGATGGGCGTCTCCAGCTATACTAACCTCAAGAAACAGGACCTGGTCAAGCGCCTGCTCCAGGCAAATGCCGAGCAGCA
>CAZHLO010000200.1:0-2117 GCA_964533385.1 uncultured Dehalococcoidales bacterium
GGGTAATAGACTGAACCTGGTTTATAATGCTACCAACCGCCGTCCAGCGCTGGTCGCGGTTGCGGGCGGGGGTGTGGGGTGAGGTAGCCCGGGGAATATTGTCCACCAGCTCTTTTATCCCCTCACCGGTTACCGCTACCGTGGGAATAACCGGCACCCCCAGCAGTTCCCTGAGTTTGTCCAAATCAATATCTATGCCGAGGTGTTTGGTATCATCCCATATGTTTAAGGCAACGACTACGGGAATGCCTCTCTCCAGTAGCTGTAAGGTCAGGTAGAGGTTTCTCTCCAGGTTGGTGGCATTAACCACATTTATGACTATATCCCCGGTGTTGAGTAGCTTTAGAGCAATCTCCTCGGCTTGGGAGGTTGGCTCCAGGGTGTAGGTGCCGGGGACATCGATAACCTCAGCCATCTCTTCTCCCAGTTTTGTATATCCCCGTGTGTAGCTCACTGTAGTACCGGGATAGTTGGAAACAACGACGTGGACTCCAGTAAGGCGGGAGAAGAGGGCACTCTTGCCCACATTGGGGTTGCCCATTAGCAGTATCTTCATCAGATTACCTAGTCTGGCTTAACTATTATCTTACTAGCCATGCCAAAGCCAATAGCCACCTGAACGCGGTCGACCTCAATGGTTACCGGTCCGTGCATAAGCATAGAGCTAATCTTGGTTATTTTTTTGCCTGGCATGATGCCTAGGGCATTAAGGCGGTTGGTTACACCACGTCCGCCTTGAATTTGAACCACGGTGCCACTTTGTCCTTCCTGCATTCGAACTAGATTTAGCTGCTTTCTAGCCAACTTAATGTCCTTTCCCCAGTCCTCTCGGTGCCTTCCTCCACTCAGGTGGCACTTTAGGGCGGCTCAAGACAAATTCTATGAACTTTGCCAGCTTCTTCTGAGTGACCGGGCTGATAGAGTGTTCCATCTTACAGGCGTCAGCCTCAGCTATCTCGGGGTCAACATTGAGTATCTCAGTCACGAAGCGGCGCAATGCCTCATGGCGGCGAAGCACATCCTTGGCTATCCTTTCACCATCAGGGGTGAGACGAGCCCGCCCATACCTTTGATGTTCTACCAGCCCTTGCTGGGAAAGCTTCTTCAGGGCGGAGGTGACACTGGGCATCTTGACACCGAGAGCCTTACTCATCTGGCTTACCCTGACCGCCTCCTTGCCTTCACGGAGCATAATTATTGACTCTAAATAGTCTTCCATTCTGGCGCTATGTTTTGTTTCCATTTACTTCCTGCCTCATCTAAGTCCGATAAATGTTAGACATATCAAACAAATTATGATAGCATGCCTTCTATGTCTTGTTAAGCTTGTGTGCCGGGGGCATGGTGCTTTACGTAATGAATTGCTTGGGCTACAATGTCTATAAAGGGTGAGGTAATGATAAAGGTTATCGTTGGATATAAACTGAAGAAGGGTGCTGACATACAGCCCATATTGATGAAGCTTTGGTCGGCGTCCATGACATTTATTGGCTTCATAGGGGCGGAGAATCTACAGAGTGAGCAAGATGCCTCTGTCGTGGCCGTAATAACTACCTGGGAGAGGGTTGAAGACTGGAGGGCGTGGGAAGGTTCAGAGATTAGGCGAAGGATACTCCGGCTCGCTGAGCCACTTTTGGAGGAAGAGCCTAAGGTAACAGCATATAGGATAATGCCTACATTAAGATGGGTGGGATAGCTTAAAGTAATATTGACAAAGAAGTAGGGTTATGATAATATGTTGATGCTTTAAATAGTACCTTAACAACTGGATAGTGGAAGGAAGGTTCTTAAAGTCAGGTTAATAGTTTTTACGGAGAGTTTGATCCCGGCTCAGGATAAACGCTGGCGGTGTGCCTTATGCATGCAAGTCGAACGGGTCACTTCGGTGACTAGTGGCGAACGGGTGAGTAACGCGTAAGTAACCTGCCCTTAAGTAGGGAATAACTCTGAGAAATTAGAGTTAATACCTTATGTGGTTCTTTATCGTAAGGTGAAGGACTAAAGCCTTTGGGTGCTTAGGGAGGGGCTTGCGTCCGATTAGCTAGTTGGTAGGGTAATGGCTTACCAAGGCGAGGATCGGTAGCTGGTCTGAGAGGATGGTCAGCCACACTGGGACT
>CAZHLO010000201.1:0-2110 GCA_964533385.1 uncultured Dehalococcoidales bacterium
CAGAGCTGGCTCTGGTGCACCAGAAGGAGTATATTAAGCAGATTGAGGAGGTAGCCCAGCGGGGCGGTGGCTGGCTTGACCTCGATACTGTAACGTCAGCCGACTCTTATGAGGTTGCCCGCTATGCCGCCGGCGGCGTTATCCGGGCGGTGGAGGCGGTTATGACTGGGGAGGTGGCTAGTGCCTTTGCCCTGGTCAGACCCCCCGGTCACCATGCCACCTCCAGTTATGCCAAGGGCTTCTGCCTGTTTAATAATATAGCTATCGCCACCCAATATGCCTTGGCGGAATATGAGCTGGAACGTATCCTCATCGTTGACTTTGATGTCCACCACGGCAATGGAACGCAGGAAGCCTTTTATGATGATCCCCGGGTGATGTATATCTCCACTCACGAGTATCCCTTCTACCCGGGAACCGGTAGCATTGAAGAAACTGGCGCCGGAGCCGCCCAGGGAACCACCATTAATATACCGTTGCCCGCTGGCTGTGGCGATGGTGAATATCTAGCGGTCTTTGAACAGATTATTGTCCCGGCGGGGAGGCGGTTTAACCCCCAGCTTATCCTGGTCTCGGCCGGCTATGACAATCATTGGGCTGACCCGCTAGCCATGATGCAGGTGAGCGTCAGCGGCTTCGGTCAGATGGTAAGGATTATCAAGGGGTTAGCCGATGAGCTCTGTGGCGGTCATCTGGTCTTCACCCTAGAGGGGGGCTACAACCTCAACGCTCTAGTCGCTTCAGTAAAAGCCACCTTTGATGTTCTCCTCGGTAACAGCATTGACGACCCTCTGGGCGAGTCACCACGCAGCTTGAGGTCACCAAAGATTAGTAACTTGATTGGGGCAATAAAAGAAATCCACAAACTGCCTTAAGTGGACTGGCAGAGGTCGGGAGAAGTAGAGCACTGTTCGCACTTGCCGTCACAGGGCTCGATATGGATGGTGACGCTGGTATAGGACAGTCTGGTTTCTACTTCTTGCTCCAGTTCGTCACATAGCTCATGCGCCTGTTCCACACTGAGGTGTTTGGGTACTATCAGGTGGAAGTCAATGTAACGCTGGCTTCCTGCCTTGCGGGTACGTATCTTGTGGAAGCCCACTAGCTGACCGCCGTGCTCCCTGAGGCAGGAGAGTATCTCATCCTCTTCTGCCTTGGGTAGCTTTATATCCATCAGACCGCCAAACGACTTTCTTAACACATTATAACCTGTTTTCAGGATGAGCAAGGCTACGGCCATGGCAATAATGGGGTCCAGAATGTTTAGCCCGGTAAGGCGTACCACTCCCAGCCCTGCCAGCACTGCAGCCGTAGAGTAGACATCGACGGCAATATTGTGAGCATTTGCTTCTAGTGCTACTGAATCTGTAGCCCGTGATACCTTAAACAAGTGGCGGGAGAGGAAGATGCTGGCTATCATGGAAACCAGCATTACTCCGATGCCAGCTTCAGGTAGCTCAACTGTTGCTCCCACTATTATCTTGTCTACTGCTGAATAGATTATCAAGCCACCGGCAATAAAAATCAGCCCTGCCTGCACTGTAGCGGCGATGTTCTCCACTTTGCCATGACCAAAAGGATGCTCCCTATCGGCAGGCTTGGTGGCTATCCTAACAGCCATGAAGGTAATGGCTACGGCAAACAAATCGAGTCCACTATCCACTGCCTGAGCTAGAACGCTGATGCTCCCGGTGATGACTGCCACCACTACTTTGAGCACTATTAGCCCAATTACAACGATGAGCATAAGCTTGGCGGCACCACTTGGGCTAGAAAACATATCCATCTCCGTTAGGCTCGGGTTGGGTGCGGCTTGCGTCCGATGAACCGCCCCCACTCCCCCTGTTCCCATACCACCAGTAGCGACGGGGCAACAAAGACTGAGTCAAAGGTTCCGATAAGGCTGCCAATAAGTAGAACCCAGACGAAGTTCTGAATTGACCCGCCAACAAAGAGGAGCAACACTACGGTTACAATTACAATGGTAATAGTGGTATTCAGACAACGGGTTAGAGTCTCAACGATACTGTAATTGGCCACAACCTCAAAACTGGGGCTGATGCCCTTTCTCACATTTTCCCGTATTCTATCAAAGACGACAATCGTGTTA
>CAZHLO010000202.1:0-2090 GCA_964533385.1 uncultured Dehalococcoidales bacterium
TCAAGGAAGGCTTCAACCCTTGTTTTTAGGTGATGGGTCAGGAAGAAGTCATCGTTTCCTTCCAGGGTTAGAATGGGCAATTTCAAGGCGTCTCTGAAGATGATGTCGCCAATGCCCCGGTGGCAGAAAGCCTGGACATAGTGGATAACTCCGTCAGCCCGGCGCCGCTTTAGCTCGGTAGTGATATCCTTTATCCGGTCATATATGGAGTAGGGGTAGGTATAGTTTGAGTATTGCTCAGCCAAGGAATTTCCCGGGTGGGGCATGGCGAACTGGCGCTGAATTTCATTGAATACCACCCTCGCCCCATTATTTTCCAGGTATCTGTATAGGGCTTGACCATAGACCGCTGGCACGCCAATATAGCCTAACTTTAGCCAGTCCGAGGGGTAGGGCTGGCGCTGCTGGCACTGGTTTAGTAATTCTTGTAGCTCCTGGTGGTATTTGTGGTAGTCCTGGTTAAAATCGGAGGCTGATACCAGCCAGAGGTGGTTCTCCCCGCCGCTGATGAGGCCCTCCTTCCAGGTAACCTCATCCAGCTTTAGCGCCAGTTGGCGGCAGGGTGCAAGCTCAGCTCTGACCTCATTGGCGGCATCCAGGCTGGTATGCAGGGTTTCCGCCAGTGCCTCTAAGGTGAGCTGCATTTTCTTGATATCCGGCCGGTCGGGGTAGGCGAAGGGTATGACCTTGAGCCCTTTAAGCTTGAGAACCTCCATTAGCATGATGGTGTTGGAGCAATCGCCGGTGGTAACACAGAGAACGGTATCAATTTTATGCTCCATACATACGCCGTAGATTCCCTTAATCCAGCTACAGCAGTTTAAGGGGAAGCCTGCCCGCTCGGCGATTGTTATTAGCCGTTCCGGGCTAGAGTCGGTGACGAAGACGTTATTGAGGTCAACCGGCTGATAGCCGGCGGCAAGCAGAATCTCTATGGGAACGGTAGTGGTGATGCCGATTTTTTTCATTTAGTTTTATCTTTCTTGGGATAGAGTAGCTCGCAGGGGAGGTATCTTTCCTTGTCCCAGGCGTCGCTTATCATTTTAGCTCCCCTCTTACTGTCGCTAGCCATAATCAGGTGGTAAAAGGGCTGCCTGGAGGGTGAGGCCGGCTTGAAGTCTTCAACATACTTGTAGCCCAGACCTCTTAATCCTGCCTTAAATAGCTTCACCAGCTGGCGTCTCATTTCATCCGGTCCTATTTTGCCCTCCAACCTTTTTTGCTTAATCTCCTCCCATTTGCGGTTTCCATAGAGTCTGGTTATTGAGGCTTGGCACTCGGGGCGGGTTAGATTCCGCAAGAGAGCCATTTCCAGGGGGAAGATTATCAGCAGGTCTATCTTGTGACCTTTCCAGTCGCTGCTGTGAGTCTCCAGTTTTCTGATTGTTGACCAGCGCAGCTTCCTATAGCCCGGCGGGTCAATAAGGGCAAAGCTAGATGCCGAGCGCGGAATGAGGTCAAAGGCTTGCTGGAGAACTTTCTCATTGAAGCAGTTGCCAGTTATTATCTCTATATCAGCCGTCTCGTATGGTGCGGTCAATTGCTTCAGGCTTTTGGCTTCCTGGCTGTCTCTGGTTATAAGTATATATTTGGCAAATCTGGTTCCGGTTCCCAGTGCCCGAAGTGCTGAGTCTTCAATAACGCAATCGGTGCCCTTGCAGATACAGTTGCCACCTCCAGCATATAGCTCCAGGTAGCAACACTGGTTATTGTCCAGTGCTCTGGTATAGGCTTCAATATATTCAGCAAAGCACTCAAGCTTGTGACAGGTCCACTTTCTAATCTGTTTTGGTTTATTCATTTGCCTATTGCTTTAAGTTGTAAAAAGCTTGCATCCCGGCAAATCTGCCGTTTTCTCTCAACTTATCTTCAATTCTGAGGAGGCGGTTATACTTGGCGGTGCGCTCAGAGCGGCAGGGGGCGCCGGCTTTGATTAAGCCGGTGTTTAAGCCCACCGCCAGGTCGGCGATGGTGGTATCTTCAGTCTCGCCGGAGCGGTGGCTCACTACCGCCGTCCAGCCAGCCTGCTGCGCCATCTTAATGGCGGCAATGGTCTCGGTGAGCGTGCCAATCTGGTTGGGCTTGATAAG
>CAZHLO010000203.1:0-2021 GCA_964533385.1 uncultured Dehalococcoidales bacterium
TCTTTAAGTACCTTCTTTCCAGAACATGAACCGCATTTTCGGTGAGATTGATTCCAGGTTTAGGCTGAGCTTTGGGCTTGACTACAGCAGTTGATTCCATCTCAGGCTTAACCTCCTCTCGTTTGGCTGGTTTTTCCGCCTCTAAGATTTCCATGACCATCGCCTGGATTTCGGCATCGGTGGGCAGGCGTTTCTGCCCACGGCGGGGTTTAAGCACCAGGTGCTCCATCCCCGGTAGCGGCTGCTCCACCAGTTCCGTCGCCAGCAGGGATGGCGTCTGTTCCAGGCGTTCTATTACCCGAGCCGTGAGCTGCTCTATTTGCTCTCTATCAGACATGCCTATAGACTCGGCGATGGCAAAGATAGAGCGGGCAATGTGGGTGCGATTGACCAGAGGTTTGGTCGCTTCTTTACTACGATTAGCTGGGTTCATCTCTGGCTCCTTATTTTACCTCGCCTACGCCCAGCCCGATGACTTCTGGTTGTTAATTCCGCCTCGGGCAATAACGGCAGTTGACCGGCAGGTGTCTCAACCCCGCTGAGCAGGGTATCTACCTCTTGCTTTAAGGTAGTGATGTCAGCAAACTCACGATAGACGCTGGCAAAACGGATATAGGCAATGTGGTCCAGTTTTTTGAGCCGTTCCATTACCATGTCACCAATGACGGCACTGGGTATCTCCGCCTTGCCCCCCTGGTAAAGCTCAGCCTCGATATCATCAACCAGCTTATCAACAGTGCCGGTGGGCAGTGGGCGTTTTTCACAAGCCTTGCGAATACCGGCTAGCAGCTTGTCCCGGTCGAATTCCTCACGCCGCTGGTCCTTTTTAATGACAAAGAGGCTAGCTGGTTGTAACCTCTCATAGGTGGTAAAACGAGAGCCGCACTTGAGGCACTGGCGCCGACGGCGTATCCCGCCGCCGGCTTCACGGGAATCTATAACCTTGTCCTCAGAATAACCACAATAGGGGCAATTCATAGCTAATCACCACATTATGTTGGGCAACAGGGATAACATACCACAATATATAGTATTTGTCAAGTGGTTTTGCTTGAGAGTGCCCAACAACCTATTTCTCTTTATGCACTCTGAAAAATCTTTAATTTTATGGCAACCCATCCCCTTGACCCCCTTCCCTTTGTAAGGGAAGGGGGGAATAGTTTTAAGAGGGGGGCGAAGCCCCCCTCTTTTTTATTTCTCCCCCTCTCCTTAAAAAGGAGAGGGGGATTAAGGGGGTGAGGTTAATAAATAATCCCTTTACTTGACTAAACCAAAAGGCTGTAGAGCAATAAAGCCCTACAGCCTCCAGCCGTTACTTAGTTTAACGATTGACAAGGCACTTTATCCTAGGGCACGCCGGGCGGAGTCTTAATCAGCTTAGTTGACGGGGTTATTGGTTGGCGCCGATGGCTAAACAAGGGTCGACGCAGGAAAGCAGGAGCATCTAGTTCCTCTTCGCCCTTTAAGCCCTTAAGCAGCTGCATAAACTCATCTTCTCGGCTGACGCCGGCCAATCCTAACTTGGAGGTAAAGCCGGTGGCAATTAGGGTGAGCCTTACCTCTTCCCCCATACTGGGGTCCTGAGCCACGCCAAAAATGATGACCGCCTCAGGGTCTACGGCTTGCTTTATTACCTCAGCCGCTTCATTAACCTCAAACAGGGTAAGGCCAGTGCCGCCGGAGATATTGAACAAAACGCCCTTTGCCCCGTCAACAGAAACATCATCTAATAAGGGGCTACTCAGGGCTTCGTGAGCGGCATCGACAGCCCGGCTCTTACCTGAACCCACGCCCATGGACATCCAGGCTGGACCAGCGTCCTTCATCACCGCCTTAACATCAGCAAAGTCAAGATTAATCAGGCCGGGGACGGTGATAACTTCAGCGATAGCCTGAACCCCGTGGCGCAGCACATCATCAGCCATCTTAAAGGCGTTATCCACCACCGTCTTCTGGTCACAGAGGGCAAGCAAGCGGTCGTTAGGGATAATGATAAGGGTGTCAACCTTACCCAAGAGGCG
>CAZHLO010000204.1:0-1995 GCA_964533385.1 uncultured Dehalococcoidales bacterium
GTCCTTTCAAGATACCGCTTAATATCCATATACGGCGGAAAGATATACCAGTAACCGCGCTCATCGGGGGGTTGGCTACAGCCATGACCTGGTTTATTGTGGTCTATACCCATAGCTATGGACGTATCGTTGGCTTTTCCTGGCTAATCGTCGGTCTGCTGATTTATATCCTATTCCGTCGCATAACCCACCGACCGATTATCGCCAGAGTCCCGGAGAGTCGGCTCAAACTTGAGCGCCTTCTCCCCAGTCGCCAACCAGCCAGCCAAGAGCCCGGGGGAAAGGGTATTGTAGATTCTGCAACAGAAGATTATAATACCAAACACCCCCCATGAACGGGAATAGAAGGCAATGGAGTTCAAGAGGATTCTGGTGCCGGTAACGGGCACGCAGGCTGATGACGAAGCAACAAGGTTAGCCTGCCGGCTGACTAAGAAGAATAAGGGTAAAATCTGGGCGGTCTACGTGGTCACGGTAAAGCGCTCCCTGCCATTAGATGCTGAGATTGAACCTGAAATCAGAAAGGCTGAGGACATACTGGACCATATCGCCAGCGTGGCTGAAGAGGAAGGCCATGAGGTAGAGACCGACCTGCTTCAAGCCCGTGAAGCCGGTCCCACTATCGTTGATGAAGCTGTAGAACGAGAGGCTGACCTAATCCTGATGGGTGTTATCTATAAGCGGCGCTTCGGACAGTTTAGCCTGGGCAGCGTGGTGCCCTATGTGCTTAAAAATGCCCCCTGCCAGGTTATACTATATCATCAATATACCCCCTAGATGAGTTTGACATTATGAAAGTAGTAATTATGGGCTGCGGAAGGGTAGGGTCTAGACTGGCTGGACTTTTAGACATCGAGGGGCATAGTGTTACCATTCTGGACACCGATGCCTATAGCTTTCGCCGACTACCTCCTGACTTTGGTGGTACGGCATTGGTGAGCAATGGCACTGAAGAGGAATCGCTCAAGAAAGCAGGTATAGAGGAAGCTGATGCCTTTGTCGCTTTAACCCAAGGAGATAACCGCAATGTCATGGCAGCTCAAATCGCCAAGCATATCTTCAAGGTGCCCAAGGTGCTCTGCCGTATCTATGACCCCCTGCGCCGAGAGCTATTCAGCTCCCTGGGGATAGAAACCTTCAGCCCAACCACAATATTTGCCCAGATGCTAAAAGAAAAACTGGAAGCGGAGGAGTAGGCTAAATATGTACATCATTGTTATTGGTGGGGGTAAGGTAGGCTATTACCTGGCCAGAGCTTTATTAGATGAAGGGCACGAGATATTGGTGGTGGAAAAGGACCCGGGCAGAACTGAATTCATTTGTAGTGAACTGGGCAGTGTTTGCGTCCGGGGCGATGGCTGTGAGGTGACTACCTTGACTGAAGCGGGCACAGGACGAGCTGACATGTTCATTGCCGTGACCGGTGATGATGAAGATAACCTGGTTGCTTGCCAAGTAGCCAAGCATAAATTTAATGTGCCCCGAACTATAGCCCGTATCAGCAATCCAAAAAACGAGGCTATCTTTAAGACGCTGGGCATTGATGTTACGGTAAGTAGCACTAACATTATCCTTGAATATATAGAGGAAAAGGTACCAACCCACCCCCTGACGCACTTATTAGATATCAGAGATAAAGGGCTAGAGATTGTAGAGGTAAAAATCCCACCCCACTCAACCACAATAGGCAAAAAGGTGAAGGAGCTTTCGCTACCACCGGGAAGCGTCCTATCGCTAATCATTCGCCAGCAAGAGAAGCCTATTGTCCCTACCGCCGATACCACCCTTCAAGCTGAAGACCAAATAATAGCTGCTACCACCCCCGAGTCGGAAGAAGCGTTAAGGACTATACTGCGAGGCTTTTGACCGCTGAAAGCTAACGGCTTTTCTCCATATTTCAGTCCTCCTGTTTCCGTGTGTTCTTTTTCCCACCTTAACCCGCCCTACAGAGGTCAGACCCTCTCTTAATTCCTTTTTGCGGGGGAGGGGTAAGAA
>CAZHLO010000205.1:0-1990 GCA_964533385.1 uncultured Dehalococcoidales bacterium
GGCATCACCAGGACCCAGCCTACAACCGGGTAATCCTTCATGTGGTTATGTGGCATGATAGTAAGGCAGCTACCGAGCTCAATAACGGAAAACCAGCGCCTATCCTCGCCCTAGATAAATACCTAGAGGTTCCGAGCTGTCACAGGGCAGGGGTGGTTCGTTCTCCAGCCGGTTCCAGCATGCCTTGCCTTGAGACGGCGAAAGGCTTGGCTACCAATACCCTGACCGACTTTCTAGATAGCGCTGGGGAGAGGCGGTTTAGGGGCAAGGCTGCCCAGTTTCAAGCCGAATTGAGCCAGACGGAGGCAAGCCAGTGTCTTTACCAGGGGATAATGGGGGCTCTAGGTTATGTCAAAAATAAGCCACCCATGCTCAAGCTAGCCAGAAGGTTGCCACTCCAGATTCTACAGTCTATAGCTCAGGGCGAGGTATCAGACGGAGAGCGTCTCGCCCGGCTACAGGCACTACTGCTGGGCACGGCTGGGCTGCTACCCTCACAGCGCCAGAACCGGCACCGGGAATGCCAAGACGATGAGTGGGTGGACAAACTGGAGGGGCTATGGGCTGCCTCACCTGACACCAAGGCGATGTCAGAGGATGACTGGTACCTGTTTAAGGTCAGACCAAACAACTTTCCTCTACGCCGCATAGCGGCTATGAGCTACCTCATCATCCGCTACCGGGAAAGAGGGATGGTGGAACAGGTGGTCGCTGTGATAAAGGAGACGCCAGTGAGTGGGGGCTACCTCAAATTAGAAAAGGGACTAAGGGTCACTGCCCATAGCTATTGGGCAAGCCACCTTGATTTCAGTTTGGATAGCAAGACTAACAATCCAACCCTCCTCGGCAGATGGCGAGCGGCTGATATTGTGGTGAATGTGCTCCTGCCCTTCGTCTTTACCTGGAGCAAGCTCGAACCCCAACCAGAGGTGGAGAGGAAAACCCTTGAGCTCTATCGCGGTTATCCCAGGCTGGCGGCGAACACGGTGGAAAGACACATGATAAAGCAGTTGGGGCTAAACAACAGCTTGGTCAATTCCGCCCAGCGCCAGCAGGGGCTAATCCATATTTATAATACGCTGTGCAGCCAGGGTAAGTGTAACTTCTGCCGTCTAAGCCAGCTTAAGGCTGGGCACCACGTCCAGGTCTAAGCCATTTAACTTGCCCGCCTGGAGGCGGTAGTAACCACAAGCGGCAATCATGGCAGCGTTATCGGTGCACAATATAGGCTGGGGAACCAGGACAGGGAGGGGTGATTTTTTTACCAGCCAGTTCCGTAGCAGTTTATTGGATGCCACCCCACCAGCCAACAAAATCTGCTTTGCTCGACGCTCCTTGGCTACGGCCACCGTTTTAGCCACCAGGACGTCAACTACTGCCGCTTGAAAACTGGCGGCGGCATCAGCCACCGATGATACTTCACCAGCTTCCGCCAGGCGAAGTAGCGCTGTCTTAACCCCGCTAAAGCTGAAGTCGTGGCTCCCTTTAAGCCAGGCACGGGGTAGCTGGATAGAGGCGGTGCCGGCTCTGGCTGCCTGCTCAATAGCCGGACCGCCAGGGTAGCCCAAGCCCAGTATTCTGGCGGCTTTATCAAAGGCTTCACCGGCGGCATCGTCTCTGGTCCGCCCCAGCAGCACATAATCCCCGTGCCCCTTCATCAACACTAAATCACTGTGTCCCCCGGAAACAATAAGGCAGACCACAGGGAAATTAATGCTGTGGTTTGCCAGCCAGTTGGCGTAGATGTGACCTTCCAGGTGGTTAACCCCGATAATAGGCAAGGTATGAGCCAAGGCAATAGCCTTAGCCACATTCACTCCCACCAATAGTGAGCCAGCCAGACCTGGCCCTATAGTAACGGCGATACCGGATAGGTCTTTCCAGGTGGCCTCAGCCTCAGTCATTGCTTGCTTTAGTATGGGGATAATGGACAGGAGGTGCTGACGGGAGGCTACCTCAGGGACAACCCCTCCATAGCGGGCATGGATTT
>CAZHLO010000206.1:0-1984 GCA_964533385.1 uncultured Dehalococcoidales bacterium
GGGATGCCAAGTATTTCGGCCAGAATAGAGCCAACCTGACCACTGCCCCAGTCAGCGGACTGTCGGCCACACAGAACCAGGTCATACGCGCCAATTTTCTGGATAGCTTTCCTTAAGACATAAGCAATACCAAAGCTATCCAAGCCTTCAAAGGCTCCATCCTGGAGGACAAATCCTTCGTCAGCCCCCATAGATATGGCGTGCTTTACCACGTCAGAAACTTTCCCTGGCCCCATGCTTATCACGGTTATTTTGCCGCCGTGCTTATCTTTGAGCCGGCATGCTGCCTCAACGGCTCGTTCATCAAATACGCTTATCACCGGCGGCACTCCGGGGGGAGGAATAACCTTTTTCGCCTCGGGGTCAATCTTGAATTTGGCCGGTGGTATCTCGGGGTCAAGTACTTGTTTAACACAGACGATAGTATGCATACTACTCCTCTCCTAATTAAGACTGCTTCATTGCTGCTTCAACTATTTCAACAAGGTCTCTTGCCTTTAACGAGTCCTTAATATCTTTATGTTCGATGCTCTCCTCGAACATCTGTAAACAATAAGGGCAGGCAGTCACTACAGTATCAGCCCCAGTCTTGAGAGCGTCTTCAAGACGCATGTGATTAATCTTGGTTGTACCGGGCTGTTCTTCTATCCATGTGAGTCCACCGCCACCGCCGCAGCAAAAGCTCTTGTTTTTTGAGCGTTCCATTTCCTTTAAGTTTGTCTTGGGGATAGCCTGTAATATCCGGCGTGGCTCCAGATATACGCTGTTATAACGGCCTAAATAGCAGGGGTCATGATAGGTGAGTATAGAATTCAGCTCGTTGGTAAGTTTCAATTTGCCCTGCCTGATTAAATCAGCAATTAGCTGGGTATAGTGAACCACCTTGAAATCGCCGCCGTACCTAGGGTACTCATTCTTGATGGTATTATAGCAATGGGGACAGGAGGTAACAATCTCTTTAATGTTGTGGTTTTTGAAAATTTCAATATTTTGCTCCGCCATGAGCTGGAACTGGAACTCATACCCGGCTCTTCGTGCCGGGTCACCACAGCAAGTTTCGGCATCACCCAATACCGCGAAATCGAATCCAGCCGCTTTCAGCACCCTGGTCAGGGAAAGAGTAGCTTCGACATTACGCTCAACAAGAGCCCCAGTGCAACCTACCCAGAATAGGGTATTAGCTTTATCACCTTCAGCCAATATTTTGAGTTCCAGACCGCTTGTCCAGTCGCCCCTCAACCTCAGCGACTGGACTCCAGCCCATGGGTGTCCTCTTGACTGCAAATTTCTGAGCATAATCTGGGCACTTTCTGGCATCTTATTTTGCGTTAGCACCAGATTTCGCCTGAGGTCGATTATCTTGCGTATATGTTCTATATTGACCGGGCATTCCTCTTGGCAGGCACCACAGGTGGTGCAGGCCCAGATCTCCTCCTCGGTTACCACATCACCGATCATAGTCTTGGCCTGGCTTTCCGAAGATGC
The DNA here is from genome assembly GCA_964533385.1 of uncultured Dehalococcoidales bacterium. Classification (GTDB taxonomy): domain Bacteria; phylum Chloroflexota; class Dehalococcoidia; order Dehalococcoidales; family BS750m-G39; genus CAZHLO01. The sequence goes on from CAZHLO010000206.1 coordinate 1,486, forward strand.
CTCCGCCTTACCGGCAAGCAATCCAGGGCCCGCCTCCAGCAAATGCTCTTTCAAGTTATGAATGACCTCTCTGGGTGAAAGGGTCTTGCCAGTAAGCTGGGCGGGACAATTAACATGGCACCGACCGCACACGGCACAGGCATAAAGGTCAAGCAAGTCCTTCCAGGTAAGGTCCTGAATATTCGATACGCCATAGGTCTCCGACTCTTCGAGAGGGATAGGCTCAAGCATCACTTTGGGTCCCAGTGGTTTGAAGAGGATATTGAGGGGGGAGACGAGGATGTGCAGGTGCTTGGAGCGGGGAATATAGACCATAAAGCCAAGAATCACGGCGTAGTGTAGCCACCACAGTCCCCGGTAGACTGCCTCCAGTGTGCCTTGTGTAAGGCTGGTTCCGCTAAGGAAACCGGCCAGAGTTGCCCCCAGGGGGGGCCAGGAGGCACTAACCTTATGGGCAGCATAGCCAAAGCCTACGACGGAAACATTGAGCACCATAAGG
>CAZHLO010000207.1:0-1977 GCA_964533385.1 uncultured Dehalococcoidales bacterium
GGGCCCAGTTTATCGCTCATGCCAAAGTCGGTTACCATCCTGCGGGCAAGCTCGGTGGCTCGCTTAATATCATCATAAGCGCCGGTGGTTGTTTCATTGAAGATTAGCTCTTCAGCAGTCTGACCAGCCAGTAATGTAGCTATCATATCTTTAAATTGAGAGCGGGTTAGCAGGTAGCGGTCTTCGGTGGGTAATTGCCGAGTGTGTCCCAGAGACATCCCCCGAGCTACGATGGAGATTTTATGCACCGGGTCAGCATTGGGCAACATTTTGGCGACCAAGGCATGCCCTGACTCGTGGTAGGCGGTAATTTCCTTTTCCTTGGGGCTTATCCTGCGGCTCTTCCTTTCCGGACCGGCAATCACGCGGTCTATAGACTCCTCAAGCTCCACCATCTCGATAACTTTCTTTTCCCGCCTGGCGGCCAAGATAGCTGCCTCATTGACTAGGTTGGCTAGGTCGGCACCACTAAAACCGGCGGTCTCTTTGGCCAGCACCTCCAGATTGACTGACTCCGCCAGCGGCTTACCCTTGGTGTGAACCTGGAGAATGGCTACCCGGCCGTTAATATCGGGTCGGTCCAGGACTACCCGCCGGTCGAAGCGCCCGGGGCGAAGGAGAGCCGGGTCGAGTATGTCCGGTCGGTTAGTAGCCGCCAGGACAATGACGCTGGTATTGGTGTCAAAGCCATCCATCTCCACCAGAATCTGGTTGAGGGTCTGCTCTCTCTCGTCATGACCTCCGCCCAGTCCTGCCCCACGGTGACGACCGACGGCATCAATCTCATCAATGAAGACAATGCAGGGGGCATTGCGTTTAGCCTGGTCAAAGAGGTCACGCACTCTGGAGGCACCGACACCGACAAACATCTCGACAAATTCGCTGCCGCTAATAGAAAAGAAGGGGACGCCGGCTTCACCGGCTATTGCCCGAGCCAGTAATGTCTTGCCTGTGCCCGGCGGGCCGATTAGTAATAGCCCTTTGGGAATGCGAGCCCCCAGGCTTTGGAACTTCTCACGCGACTTGAGGAAATCCACCACTTCATGTAGCTCCTGCTTGGCTTCCTCCACCCCGGCGACATCATCGAAGGTTACCGTTGGTGTGCTTGCCGGGAATAAGCGGGCCCGGCTCCGACCAAAATTAAGTGCCTGAGTATTTGCCCCCCGCGCTGAGCGGAAGAGGAAGAAGAGTAGAGCGCCGAAGAGGAAGAGGGGAATGAAACCTATCAGTAGCCCGCCCCAGTCAAACCCTGACGGTTTTACTTTAATGAGCTCAAGGGGAAACCCAAGCTCTTTAAGCTCGGCTAGGGTGAGGTTACCGACAGTGGCCTTTAGCACAGAGCCATCGGTGGTGGTAATAAGTAGGGTATCACCCTCTTGCACAATCTCCGCTACCTCATTATTCTCCACCATAGCTACAGCCTCTCCGGCGGTGATTTCAACCGGTTTTTCGGTTATGGGGAAAAGTCGCCAGAGGAGGGCTACCGCTGCCACCAGAATAATAATGTAGATTAAGCTACTACGCATCCAGCTTGACTTCATCTTTCACCTCAACCTCTATATTATACCAGAAATAGTTGTCAATGGGAAAAGTCAACCTCGCCGTTTGTCATGGGGAATTAGTACTAGCCTGTTTTCAAAGGTTATGATAGGTTTCCTGCAGGAGAAGGGCGTCCTCTTCCAGGTTGGGGCTCTCACAGATTACCAAACCTTTGGCTTGGTAATCCTTCAGCGCCCGGAGGAGTTCAATATAGTGCAGGTCTGACTCTTTCAGGTTCAGGTGTTTTATTTCGCCCTTTTTTCCGTAGGCAATGCCGGAGATATGGATATGCATATCATACAGTGCCTGGTCTCCCAGTCTCTGTTTAATCTGCTCAAGGATGGAGGCAAACTCCGGGTAGGAATTGGACTTCCCGCTACGGGCTGTCTCTTATACACATCTCCCGAGCCCACGAGACCGTACTAGATCTCGTATGCC
>CAZHLO010000208.1:0-1919 GCA_964533385.1 uncultured Dehalococcoidales bacterium
GAGGGTATGTCACCCAGACTATCGGTGACAATTTTAACTGCCATAATAGAACCCTTCTTTACTCTACAGAAGCAATATAGTTATAGTGAGGCTGGCCGCCCTGAACTACCTCAACCTGAAGCTGAGAATACTGCTCACGGATGGCGGCGCCGACCTGCTCTGCCTCGGTCGGCGTGGTATCAGCGCCGTAGTAGATGGTAACCACCTCAGCCTCATCTAGATTTACCCTGGCCAGCACCCCAGTGAGAACCTCATCTGCCTTATCAGCCACCGCCACCAAGTCTCCATCCAGAAAGCCAATTGCCTGTTTCTTCTTGATGTCCAATCCACCCAGCCGGGTTGAGCGTATCGCCCGGGTAACTTCAATGGACTTTACTACTGATGTGGCACCGTTCATATTTTGAACGTTGGTATCTAGGTCAGACTCATAATCAAAGGCTAAAAGTGCGGCTACCCCCTGTGGAATTGTTTTTGACGGCACTACTTCAATTTTCTTGCTGGTCAAAGACTGGACTTGATTGGCGGTGAGGACTATATTTTTGTTATTGGGGAGAATAATAACCTTTTCCGAGGGCACTAAGTCCACCGCCTGGAGCAAGTCCTTGGTGCTGGGATTCATTGTCTGCCCACCGGGCACTATAGCGGTTGCCCCCAGACTGGTAAAGACTTTAGATAGACCTTCCCCGGAAACCACAGCGATAATAGCTATCTCAACCGCCGGCATCCTCGCCTTCTGCATCTCCAAGAAATCCCGGTATTGCTCATCCATATTGCGTATACTTATCTCATGCAGAGTTCCCAGGGGGATAACGAAGCTCATGACATCGCCGGGGTCTAAGGTATGAATATGAACCCTGATTGCTGAGGCATCGCCAACTACAATCACCGATTGCCCTCTCTTTTCCAGCCTCTTCCTGAGCTTATCCGGACTAAGCCCTTGCCCTTTGAGCACAAAATTGGTGCAATAGCCGTAGGGCACCTCCTCCATGCCTATCATTTGTGGCACTTTAGCCGTGAGTGGTACGCTACTGGCAATCATCCAAGGTCGGCGTAGCTTCAACTGCTCTATCTCGCCCTTAAGATAGTGGAGAGCACCCTCGAGGATGGTATATAAACCTTGCCCGCCGGCGTCCACCACCCCCGCCTCCATCAATACCGGCAGAAGGGTGGGAGTATTGGCCACCGATTCCTTGGCGGTGTTAACTGTGGCTTCCATAACCGAAATTACATCATCACTAACATCAGCTGCATGCTCTTGAGCCGCCGCTGCCGCCTCCCTAATTACAGTAAGGATGGTTCCTTCTACGGGATTGCTTAACCCCTTGTATGCCACCACTGATGCCTGTGATAAAGCTTCAGCCAGGTCACTGCCGGTAATCGATTCCTTACCTGCCAGACTCTGTGCCAGACCACCCCAAATCTGCGACAGTATTACCCCGCTATTACCTCGAGCCCCTATCAATGCCCCCCTAGCCATAGCTTGAGCTACACCTGAAGCGCTATCATCAGGAGCCCGATAGGCTTCCTCCAGAGTGGAACGCATGGTGAGCAGCATATTAGTGCCGGTATCTCCGTCAGGCACGGGGAAGACATTGAGGGCATCAATATCAGCGGCGCTCTTCTCCAACCATTCAGTAGAAGCAGCCATCATTTCCTTTAAATCTTGCCCGCTGATAGAATTAGCCTGTACCATCCTATCCTTGTCACCATCGCCTGGCTATGCTAGTATTATAAAAAAATTCTACAGTAAATTTGTCCGATAGTCAAAGGAGAGAAAACATTGAAATGTGATTTATGTGGCAAATCGCCCAAATTTGGTCACAATATAAGCCACTCTAAACGTCATACCAAGCGTCGCTGGGTGCCTAATATCCACCCGGTTACCATTGTTATAGATGGTCAGCTCAAACGGCTAAACC
>CAZHLO010000209.1:0-1906 GCA_964533385.1 uncultured Dehalococcoidales bacterium
AAAAGTCCTGGTCAAGGGCGTGGTGGTGGGTGGTGAAGGGGCGGGCTAGGGCACCCCCGGCTGATGGCTGCAGTACCGACGTCTCTACTTCTAGGAATCCGCGCTGGTTAAGGAACTGGCGGATGGCGGCAATAATCTGGCTGCGCACCCGAAAGGTCTCTTTGGTCTCGGCGTTGGCGATGAGGTCAAGGTAGCGCTGGCGGTACCGTTTGTCCACATCAGCCAGTCCGTGCCACTTTTCCGGTAGTGGTTGCAGCGACTTAGCCAGCAGGGTAAGTTTTTCTACCTCAAGGGTTGGCTCTCCGCTCTTGGTGCGGAAGAGCTTGCCGCTGACCCCTATAATATCGCCGATGTCCAAGTCCTGAAATAGCTCAAGGTTCTCCTCGCTGAGGCGGTTTTTGTAGAAGCATAGCTGAATCTTCCCTGAGCCGTCACGGAGGTCAAGGAAGGAGATTTTGCCCATCGGTCGGCTCGCCATAATCCTTCCGGCAAGGCTAACTACCTGAGCCTTGGCTTGGCTCTTTCCCTCTTGTTTTTTAAGCAGGTCTAAGGCTTGCTCGGTGGTGTGGCTGCGGTGATAGCCATAGGGATAGGGCTCAATGCCACGACCGTGAATTCGGGCAAGCTTTTGCCGGCGCTGTTGAGCTATTCGGTCTAATCTGGAAGTCATGTTTTACTTAGTATATAGCAAAAGGCTGAGAGTTCCAAGCTCCCAGCCGCATACCATCTGTTTTTTCTTTATTCTATAGTAAAGCGATATGGCTAGAAGTTGCTTGCTCTGTTTGTTCTCTCAGGGTATCCAGCCAGGCGGCTGATTTTATTTCTCTTTCCAGTAAGTATCTAAGGTAGTTCCTCATCACCATCTCTAGCTGATGGGCTAGTTCCGGGTTTATTTTCAGTTTGCTGGCAGTGGTATAGTCGTCGTTCTGTAATGAGCGTAGCACTTTTTGTGCCTCTGGCGAAAGGGGATAGCTAAGCGGCTGGCTCTGATAGCAGGTGGGGCAGAGCATGCCTCCGGCGCCGGGGCAGAATGAATTGGTTTCGTCTTTTAGTGCCGAGTGGCAGGAGACGCACTGCTCTAATTGGGGGCGGTAGCCCACCTCGTTTAACAGGTGCAGCTCAAAGTAGCGCAAAATCAACTCGTTATCGCCACCCTGGCTTAAATTGTGCATGGTCTCAAGCAGTAGCTGGAAAACAGGGTAATCCTCCACATCAGCGGCGGCAAACTGGTTAACCAGCTCGGTGGCATAGAGGGCGTAGGAACTGAGCTTCAGGTCACTTTTAAGAGGCAGGAAGCTATTGATGGTCTGGCTGCCGGTTACGGTATCCAGGTTTCTACCCCGAGCCAGTGATACCAGGCTGTGGGTGAGCAGTTCCAGGTGCCCTGACATCTTGCTTCGGGGGCGCCTTACCCCCTTAGCCACCGCCTGAATCTTGCCCAGGTGGGGGGTATAGAGGGTAAGGATTCTATCCGCCTCCCCCAGCTTGGTCTTTTTGATTATTATGGCTTCAGTCTGATAACTTCTTGGCTTGGTCATTTGAGCTACTCACTGTATATCTTGGGGACTGTCCCCCAGAGACAAGCGTATGCCGATGCACCCTGTGCCGGTCCTGCTTTCAAATCAGTCTCTAGGCGCTGTAATCCGATTTTGAATTCATCTTCTGAAATCAAGTGCAGGCATGAGTATACCTTATCGCGGTAAGGTGTTGCATCTGTAATTTTATATTGAAACTTTATTTCCTGTTCTTCGATATCCACGAATCCCACGGCAGCCATTTGCTGCTTTAATAACGAGATTCTGGGATAGCGCTTAAGGTCAGCCTCAATTGTACCGGGCCAGTAATGGGCGAAAGGCCAGCGATTCCTGATGATTTTTTCAGAATCGGTCACAGTACATAACAGACC
>CAZHLO010000210.1:0-1893 GCA_964533385.1 uncultured Dehalococcoidales bacterium
TTCTTTTTCTCAGGCTCTTCAAGAAAATGTCGCCACCATTCTCGACGATTATCTCTGGAGAGAAGGCTAGTAGCTCAGTGCCGACAAATTCAGCTATTGCCCCAGCCACTGATGCCATCGGACCAACTCCAGCTTTTCTGGCTGACTCTGCCATCGATTTTACAATCTTAGGGGCGTTATCTCCTACAGAAATAGGTTCCAGAGAGGTTAGGAATGGGGGATGATGCTCGATATACTTCTCCAGAGCCTCACGGTACTTTGTCACCAGCCTCAGAGCCTTGCTTTTAAGGTTTTTCGAGGCACGAATATATAAATCGGTCTCTTTTACGGTTACATTAAAAGTGACCAAATCTTTGTCTTTAATCCAGTTGCGATAGGTTCTGGGCTGATACATTAGCTAAAAATGCACTTCCATCGCTCTTGGGGGACAAGCCTTGATACACATTCCACAGGCTATACACTTTTCGTTGAGGAAACTGACCTGTCTGGTGGCAGGCTCAAGCTCAAAAGCGCTAGTGGGACAAACCGTGATACAGGCGCCACAATGAGTACACCGTTCCTCATTACGGGTCACATCCTGGCTAAGTGATTGAATTTTTACCCCGGTTTGAATCAGGTACTCGACACCTTTATCATAGTCTTCTTGTTCTCCGCTCATTTCTATTACCAAAAGGCCTTCTTCCTCGGGAGTGACTGAAGCCTTTAAGATGTTGAAGTCAAGGTTAAAATCCCTGACCAGCCGACTCACTATTGGTCGGTCGACCAGGCGTCTGGGGAAATGTAAGACTATCCTTTTCGAAACAACCATATTTACTCCTCTATCGGGCGCTCTTTCAGCGGCTTAAAGCTGATGCCTGATTCCACACCAGGCAGGGGTGCCACCGGTTCCGTTAGTAAGAATTTACCGCTTAGTATCCACTCCTTCAGAGTAGTGGCGATTTCTACCGCCCGTGGGTAGCTGGAGAGGGAGGCAGTAGGAACCTTCTTGCCCTTGATTATTATCTGACCGCTTCTTAGTTGGGCATAGCTGACTTCACCCAGTTTATCGGGTTTCATCTGGGGATATGCCTGGGAATAGTCAACAACCGGAGCCAAAATATCAGCATCAGTTACGGTGGTATATTGCAGGATTTCTTCCGAGAGTATCGGGATGGGGACTCCGACACCCACCGTAAGGGTACAGCCATAGCCCAGCATGCTTGTTCCTACCAGCCACTTTGGGCTCATCTGTTTCAGGTCGCCAATTACAGCCAGATTTCCCGCTCCTGTCCTGGGCACCCCTTTCTCGGTGCGGAGCACGTTAGGATTATGCTGGGTGCCTTGCCAGGCGACAAAGCCTATGCCGCCGCCGAGGAATATCTTGGTACCGATGCCAATAGTCTTATAGTAGGGGTCATTCAGCAGGGGAGAGAGTTGCCCGGCAGAACAATAGTTAGCATTACCCAGATTTGGCTTTAGTATCCCCATATAAGTATAGATTGTCTTATCTGATAGGTTCACCGCTATATTATAGTTCTGGTAGGCATTCCTTGGGTCGAATAGCACCGCTTCATTGAGGTCTTTGATGTTAATCCAGGTCTCAAGCCTTCTCCTCGGGTAGCAATCTGTGCCGTAAGCGGTAGCTACCAGCCTTACATCCTTGCCGGCAACGAGCTCCTCAATTACATGTCCGCCACCATAATTGAATTCGCCGGGATGAATTCTATTTCTCGGGTCGTCATCGGGAATAGCCGTAGCGCCAATTATTAAGTCCACGGCGGCTATTCCGGAATAAGCCAGGACATCATTCAGATAGGCTCTGCCGCCACCCAGCTTTATTCGTGGGCTGGTGTGTCCAATATTAAGGTAGGCAGCGGATGAGCACATAGGTCCAAAGGTACCGGTGGTAACAAC
>CAZHLO010000211.1:0-1890 GCA_964533385.1 uncultured Dehalococcoidales bacterium
AGTGCCGAGTGCTGTTTTGATAACTAGGCGGCTTCGTTTGTTGACTTCATTTCTAAGAGACGATCACAGCCGCCCCTTTTCCCCAATAGGGCAATAAGCGAGACATCGGCCACAGTACCAAGTGGCCCGGTCTGCAGGCAAGATAGCCTCCTGTAGCTGGCGGGGGTCTATTTGTTGGCGAGCCTTATCAATATCTGCCATCGTGGGATTCTCTGGTATGGGCAGGTCCTTGAAACCGAGAGTCTTTTTAAGCAGGCCTTCGGTACCAACGATGCATCTGGCGAAATCCACCCTCCCGTATTCATAGTTGCGACCACCGATAACGACGCTTTTCGATTTACTTTCACTTATGGCATTTGTTGGGCAGATTTTTACGCATATGTCACACTTGGTTGGGTCACACAGCTTCGGCCCTTGGTAGAGAGGGTCGGGGGCAAGATCAGCCCTGGTTATGACGCTAACCAATCTAACCCTCGGTCCGTAATCAGGTGTAACGACGATGCTCAACCATCCGAACTCACCAAGTCCGGCGGCTACAGCTGCATGCCGGTGGCTGAAGGGCGCGCCGCCAGCACCAGGACCGGACGGTAGTGGTGTGGTTATATAGCCCTTCTTCTCAAGAAATCTAGCCATCTTATAGGCGGCAAACTTCAAGTGAAGGTTCGGGATGAGGGCGTAGCCATGCGTACCGTAGATACACTGGGCGTGTCTAAGCCCATCCTCGTATGCTCTGAAAATCGCCTGCACAGCCCCCTCTGTCAGTCGAACCGCCATCACGATTACGGATTTGGCATCTGGCAGGAGATCCGTGGGTCTATGGCCTTCAGGTGCTCCCGAGAGCCTGTCCACACCGGTGATGCCTACGTAGTCCATATCCAGTTCTTCGATCGCATACCTCTTTACTTCATCAGTCAAACCCATGGTAATCCTCCAGATAATTTAAAATGAACGAGAGTGCCGGATTTCCGTTACCAGTTCTGATTAAGGCACCATATCTACCAGCACCCTCTAGGGAAACCTCATTTGTAAAACGCTGGCACTAAAGTTAATCTGCCCCGCCACGAGAACCCCCTGTGACGGCAAAGAGGAGGAGTTTGAGCGTGAGCCGCACAGGACTCGAACCTGTAACCAGCTGATTAAGAGTCAGCTGCTCTGCCAGTTGAGCTAGCGGCCCGTGTTAGCTTCAGCAAACCACTGTGATGCCGCAATTTTAGGGGAGTCAGCGTCTCGCTTTGTTGCTCACATCCCGAGGTTTCGACATTCTGATTATAACCACAGCTATGAAGCATGTCAACGAGCAGCCACTGCTAGAAACTCGAGGTAAGTTCGTCTATGCTTAGGCATTTAGGACAAATAGCCTCATATAAATTCAGTGGACAATTAGAGTACGGTAACATTTCGATGACTTGTGTAATGCTGAAAAACGCCTCGTTTGGTTATTTCAGCGTTGAGCCTTTTATTGCTCTACATCCAGCTCCCACATCCTAAACAATTCCTTGTAGAACTCAGGCCGAGGGAAATCAGGCCTCATCTCAAAGCTAGAATAGGTATATCCAGTTTTCATCTTTTCCGCTTGCCCCAGCTCCAATATTAGACCTTCTATCTTATCTCTCGGCACGGAGAAGATGAGCTCATCTTCTCCCGGCATTGCCCGCTGCTGCTCGCCAGCACAAGGTATGTTAATCTGGTACTGGCCGGTTAACATTACGTGCACAACAGCGTAAACGCATGAGTTTATCGGATCGAATTGAGATCTCACTAGGATTCCCTCTTTATATTTTATGGCAAGAAGCATGCTTCTTAACTGGGCGGTGTTAGAATAAATAAGCACCAGATCAGGCTCAAAACTAGCCGCCCTTAATGGTGCGGAGACAATACCGAGGTACTTGC
>CAZHLO010000212.1:0-1858 GCA_964533385.1 uncultured Dehalococcoidales bacterium
GGCTGATATAGCCGCGGTCAAACTGCATCCCCTCGACATACTCGGTCTCATACTTCACTCCCTTGGACTCCTCCACGGTGATAACTCCATCCTTGCCCACCTTTTCCATCACCTCGGCAATCAGGTTACCAATCTCCTTGTCTTTGGCGGTGATAGTGCCCACCTGAGCAATCTGCTCCTTGCCCTTGACCTCGGTAGACACTCGTTTAAGCTCATCAACAATGGCCCGGGTCGCCTTCTCAATGCCCCTCTTTAGCCCCATAGGCTCAGCCCCAGCCGCCACATTCTTAAATCCCTCACTAATAATGGCATGAGCCAGAATAGTGGATGTAGTGGTGCCATCGCCACAGGCATCATTGGTCTTAGTGGCGGCTTCTTTGACTAACTGCACGCCCATGTTCTCAAAGGGGTCGGGTAACTCGATATCCTTGGCAATGGTAACCCCGTCATCGATTACCGACGGAGCACCCCATTTTTTATCCAGCGCCACACAATGCCCCTTGGGACCCAGAGTCACCTTGACGGCATCAACCAGGGTATCTATTCCCTTCTTTATGGAATGCCTAACTTCCTCATCAAATATAATCTGCTTAGCCATTTTCCCTCCTTAATATTAACGACTTGTTACTTGCCTTTCTTAGCTTTCTTAGCTAAGATATCGCTCTCACGCAAAATCACCAGTTCCTCACCATCAATCTTAATCTCAGTGCCACCATACTTGGCGTAAACCACCACATCACCGACGGCAACATCCATCGCCAGCCGCTTCCCATCCTCAGATAACCTGCCCGGACCAACAGCCAACACCTTCCCCTCCTGGGGCTTCTCCTTGGCGGTATCAGGCAGGACAATACCCCCCCTGGTCACCTCCTCCTTTTCAATAGGCTTGACTATGACCCGGTCAGCTAACGGTTGAAGCTTAACCGCCATTTCATTCCTCCTTCAATCAACTAATCGCAGGCTCAATTTGTTAGCACTCTCACTCCGAGAGTGCTAACTGCCTTATCATAGCGCACATAAACATAAGTCGCAACTCAACAAATGATTACTGGCAGCTAATTTCAGTAACTGACAGGCATTTATGCTAGTAAATTAGCCCTTTATCTCTGCAAAATGCTTTTTATCGCCAATATCCCCCTCAATGTATATCTCATTTTCATTTTGACAGCTTACATTGAATCGTGTAGAATCCAGACATGAGCCAGCGACAGCCAACGAAGCGAACACCGTGGGATAGAGAACGCATCCGGGCTTTGAGACGCCGTTTAGGTCTAACCCAGCGTGAGCTGGCGGAGAGACTGGGCACACGCCAGCAAACAATAAGCGAATGGGAAACCGGGATGTATAAACCCCGCGGCACCTCAATTACCCTTCTCTCCATTATTGCCGAACGAGCCAATTTTGAATATCAAGTTACCTCCCAAAAACCACCTGAAGAACCTTGACATTATACACGTTTCCGTGTATAATCCGGATGAGGAGGTAGTCGCCAAGGACGGATAGTAGCGGTTTAGCTAAGCTAAACCGCTTTTATCGGGCTATAGATACACGATAACGTGTTAAACAAAGGGGACAGGTTGCCAAATAATCTCCCGGAGAGGGCGGTGGTTGAAATATGGCAGAGGTTAACGGGCAGAGCTGGGTTGACCACAGCCGGCGGTGAGCCGATAAGGATAATCTATCCGGGAAGGAAGAATGATGGGCGAGGGGCTGACTTTCGGGACGCAGTTATTGCCACCAGCCAGGGGACAATCAAGGGGGATATAGAGGTTCACATCAGATCCAGCGATTGGCAAACTCACCGGCATCACCAGGACCCAGCCTACAACCGGGTAATCCTTCATGTGGTTATGTGGCA
>CAZHLO010000213.1:0-1857 GCA_964533385.1 uncultured Dehalococcoidales bacterium
CATACGCTCATTTCGCCAGCCATGAACCTCAAGAAAATCACGGTATTCCTTAAGCCACTTCCTCCCGGCGGCACTATCTTCTAGCTTAGAAAGCAGCACCTTGTTATCCCTGGTGGTGCGAAACAGCTTGCCAAGCCCGAGCTCCCCTGCCCGGTTACCGAGTCGCCAAATCTCTTTATTGAACCGAAATAACATGCTATCAAAGCCAGCCATTAACTTGGCAAATAGGGGATGGGTATGGCCGAATCCGAGTAGCTCCCGGCACATCTGGTCAAACAGGCCGAAGAGGTAAAAGGCTGGCACCATTAACTCCATGTGTACACCCCACTGCAGCCTGTCTACCTGCATATAATCGTCAAAAAGGTCAAGAAGGTCGATGTTGCTCAGCTTCTTGATATCCTCATACTTCTTTAGACCATACTTTTTCTTTAGCTCTTGATAGGCTTTCATCAAGTCAGCCTTGCGCCGTTCCCAGACGGCATCGAAGTCCTCAATATAAGGCCTTATCCTCTCCCTGAATACTGGCTCGCGCTCCTTCACCTCCTGCTCCGAGGTTTCAATCACAGTGGGGTAAGGGTAGCCGTCAATGTATCTCACGTCCCAACCCCTAGTTGTTGGCAGAGAGAGTCGCTCAGCACCCCGTTGGACAGCACGGTAAGCCCACCTTCCCCAACTCTCTACAAAGAAAAGTGGCCGCCATGGTGGCGTGCCGTGGACAACGTCAGCCAGAAGCACCGTATAGTTATTAAGGTCATTCTCCTCATCAAACTCAAACCGCGTTACCCCATATACAGCTACCATTTTGCCCTCCTTGGATGGTGCTAAGCTACCGTTCTAAATAGGCTTTCCTCACACAATCACTCTGGGGGGAGTATAAGTAACCGACCTGACTTTGTCAATACAAAATAGTTAATGGTATGACAATCTTTATCACCTAATGGAATAATAATCTAGGTCGTCCTTGAGCTTCTCCGAAAATTATTATATTATAATAATCATCAAGCGATTGGGAGTGGTTTTGAAAAAAATAGTCATCATCGCTACCCTGCATAACAGAGGTGAAGAGAACAGCTACCTAAAGGAACTTATCTCGAGGCGGGGGCACCAGCCTTTCATCATTGACATCGGCTATAGGGGAGAGCCCGGTCTGGAGGCAGACATTACTGCTGACGAAGTGGCCCGGGCTGCCGGTACAGAGATAAAGAAGCTTCGGAGTCCCCAAGAAAGGGCAAAAGGAAGCGAGCTGATGATTAAGGGGGCAGTAGCAAAATTGAACGCCCTCTGTCAGACGGGAGATGTAGAAGGGATGATTTCCATCGGTGGCGTGAGTACTATGGTGATGGCCGCTGGCATTATGAGAGAAATGCCTTACCGCATTCCCAAGCTTATTCTCTCCAGTGCTGCCTCCGTGTCCGGTGCCAACCGCTTCTTCGACAATACGGGCATAACCTTGATGCCTTCCCTGATTGATACTAGAGGCCTTAATAGCTTGCTCAAAGCCCAGCTGAGCAGAGCGGCCGGGGCCATCTGCGGCATGGTGGAGGGTGAGATTCCCCCTCCCCACCCCGCGGGAGGAAAGCCGATGGTAGCCATGTCTAGCTACGGATATGTAGAAAACTGTGCCCGCTATATCAGAGAGATGTTAGGAGAAAAATACGAGCTTATCGGCTTCCACGCCAGCGGAATACCAGAGGTAGCCATGGAGAAGCTCATCGAGGAAGACTTCTTCAGCGGCGTTATTGACCTAGTGCCCTCTAGCATAACTAATGAGCTATTCGACGGCTCGCGAATCTCCTGGCCCCGACGGTTAGAGGTAGCCGGGGAAAAAGGCATCCCGCAGGTAGTAGCCCCAGCCGG
>CAZHLO010000214.1:0-1847 GCA_964533385.1 uncultured Dehalococcoidales bacterium
TTTTCTCGGTTTCTACTCCGCGGGAAGCCAACTCACCAAGAACCTGGTCAATCAGATAGTTGGTGTTACCGTGTAATCTGGGACTACCTCCGATAGCCACAACCTTCATTTTAATCTCCTTTATCTATCTAGCTGGGGTGGTGCCGGGTTCTTATACCCTTCCAGCAATACCCTGGGCACTTGCTCGATTAACTCCTCTACCGTCCACAGCCCTTTCTCTTTAACGATGGACTTCTTCTTCATCGGCTCGGAGTAAATAGCTATATTGCCCCCGGTGACATCAAAAACCTGCCCGTTTATATCTGCCGCCTCATCGGTGCAAAGATAGACGATAAATGGGGCTACCGTCTCCGGGCTTGGGGGATTGGTTAACTCCTCATACCGCTCTTTGGTCATAAGCCCGGCCTCATATCTCTTCTTGAAGCCAGCAATTACCTCATCGCTAACGGTAAACCTAGTGGCGGCAGTTGGGGCATAGGCATTGCAGGTTACCCCATACCGGCCCATCTCCCTGGCTACCGCCCTTGTCAGACCGACGAGCCCGGCTTTAGCCGCCCCATAATTACAGTGCCCCACTGTACCCAGCCAAGCGGTGGAGGTGGTGTTTACTATCCGACCCCATCGCTGTTCCCTCATCAGGCCACAGGCAAAGCGCGTGCAATTGAAAGAGCCCTTGAGAAAGGAGTCCACACACTTGTCCCAGTCCTCCTCGGTCATATTCCACACCATGCGAGGGGCATCAGCGCCGGCATTATTTATCAGAATATCCAGCCGACCAAAGCTGTCCACTGCCGTCTGTATCAGCTTCTCCGCAACATCAAACTCGGAGATGCTGCCAAAGAAGGGCACCGCCTGACCACCCCCACCCCCAATCTCCTTAGCGACGGTCTCGGCATCTCCGCCCTCAGTGCCGGGACGGCGGTTATTGGTCACCACCCTGGCACCCTCATTAGCCAGAGCTATAGCGATGGCTCTGCCAATCCCCTGGCCTGAGCCGGTAACAATAGCTACCCTATCTTTTAACCTATCAGCCATCTATTCAGCTCTCCTTTCCTCTGTCGACTTACAATCAACCCTTAGAAGGCAGAATGACAATCGCCTTACCTGACGCTGTCTTCTCCCCCTTGGGATTCTCTGCCCAGAGGCTACACTCTACATAGTGTTCCCCATCCTGGACATACTTCTTAGTCACCATACCCTTGCCGGTAACAGCCTGGCCGGGGTAGTTCATCCCCTTATAGCTACAGCTCAACTTCCTGAGAATGCCCCTTTCCCCTATCCAGTCAGTCATCAGCTGACCCAGAAAGGCGCATACAAGCTGCCCGGGGACGATAACGCCGGACAAGCCCCGGCTCTGGGCAAGGTCTTTGTCATAGTGAATAGGATTATAGTCACCTGATGCCCCAGCCCACATCACCAACTGCCTGGTGGTCGGCTGTTTGACCAGAGGAGTGATTTCATCGCCTACAGCGACATCTTGGTAATAGAGCTGCTTACTCATCCTCAATAGCCGATAATCATCTGGCGGCACTTGGCCACCAGCTCCTGCTTCTGGTTTTTATAGCTGCTGTCAAAGGTCATAAACGCCATCCTACCCATCTGACCCTCTCGCTCACGGAGGCTACTGATTTTAAAAACTGCCGTTATTACATCGCCCCGCCTGATGGGCTGATAGCACTCAAGCTCAGTTCCACCCATAAGCACCGTCCCAAAGGGAGCTAAAGACATTAAGTCTTCCACAAATTGCTCAAAACCGATAGCCAGAATAAAGGTAGGCGGGGCAATAATACCATCCTGCCAGCGGGGATTGGGGTCGTCTACGGCTCGGGCAAAGCGCTGTATCATCT
>CAZHLO010000215.1:0-1832 GCA_964533385.1 uncultured Dehalococcoidales bacterium
GCGCTCACTCCCTTCCCTTAGAAATTTGACCAGCTTCCAGGCGATTCTCTCGCAGAGCACGTTTATATCCTCGGTAGAGAGGTAATCAGAGACGGTGGCATCGAATAGTATGCTGCCTGTGGGGGGAAACTCCTCATCGCCCTGCCAGAGGACCAAAGTGACGGGCACTAGCTTGAAGGCGTTTATCGTTATCGCTACATCGCCATAACCAACTTTATAACCACCCAATTTCCCCGCCACATCTATCAGCCGATGAGGCTGCTGGCCAAAATGGTCTAGAAGAGGTTTTATCGCCCTTTTATAGAATGTGGGGAAATAGTTAGCCCCTTCGAGAAGTTCCTTGAAAGCAATTAATTTATTGGTGAGAGGGACTCCTTTAGCCAAGGTTAAATAGTGAAGGAGCAGAATCTTATCCCTTATCGGAATCTCCCCCCCACCACCCACCAGCGAAACCTGAATATCAGGGAAAGTGATTTTATATGACTGGCTTAGATATTCAACGGTGATTACGGGTTTGGAATTGATTATCTGGTATCTAGCACCACTTTTGAGGCATTGCTGCTCAATACCATCAATCCTAGCTAGCTGTTCGCAGGCAAGTTTGTATGCCAGCTTATCGCCATACTCATAATTCTTTTGATTGGGCAATGAGAGCAAACTATTATTCATCCTGCAACCACAATCTTGGGACAGTTAGGGCTAAAGTCCGGCTGCATCCAGCACTGCCGGCACTTTTTTCTCCCAACCGACAGCCATAACATGCACCCCTTGGCATATACCTCTCAACTCTTTGATTAAATCAGCCGCAATTCCTATTCCCATCTGGGTTTTATCTTCGGCAGCTGTCATTTTTTCAATCAGCGCTTCTGGCACAAAAACACCAGCCACATTCTTATTCATAAATCGAGCCATACCAGCAGATTTCAGAGGTATTATTCCAGCTAAGACGGGAACCTTAAATCTCTCTGCCCTTTTCATGAATTTGGCGAAGGCATCAGGCTCGTAGATAGCCTGGGTTTGAAAAAACCTGGCTCCAGCCTCAATCTTCTTCTCCATCCCTATCAGTTGTAGTTCAAGGGCAGCCTGGGTATCTGCCCCCGGGTTGACCACCGCCCCGGGGAAGAAATTCGGTTTACCCTTAAGCTCATTGCCCGCCATGTCAAAACCTTCGTTTAACCTCTTTATCACCCAGAGGAGCTGCACTGAGTCTAGGTCATAAACCGGCTTAGCTTGAGGATGGTCACCAAGCACCGGTAAATCGCCAGTGATAGCCAGCACATTTTCAATCCCCAGAACCCAGGCACTCAACAAATCTGACTGTAACGCCAATCGGTTTCTATCCCGGCAGGTTAACTGGAATACAGGGTCAAGCCCCTTCTTTTTCAGCAGATGGCAGACTGCCAATGAGCCCAATCTCATCACTGAGCTTTGCTGGTCGGTAACATTGGTAGCGTCTACCCTTCCCCGCAGAAGCTCAGCCACCTCCCCTATCTCAGTGGTATCAGTTCCTTTCAGCGGACCGACCTCGGCGGTGACTACAAATTTCCCCGCCTCAAAGAGCGGCTGCAAACTCATCTATCTCTCCCCTATATCTCAAGCCAGGAATGGGAATAAAGGGTCTCACCCATAATGACCCTGACTGTTTTCACATACTTCAGCTCTTCCTCACTCAAAGAGGAAAGGACAGGTCTATCACCATCCATCACCCGGTACACCAGAGCCACGATTTCCGGCCTTTTACCCCGGGCGATGCTTATTAGCTCGGCGTCAAAAGCGTCAACTATTGCCGAATACAGCCCGTACTTCATAAGCATTATCATACAGGTCCGATT
>CAZHLO010000216.1:0-1822 GCA_964533385.1 uncultured Dehalococcoidales bacterium
AGGAATGTCTTCCCCGTGCCGCTCTTGCCGAAGACGCCGTTGGAGCGCTTGACCAGTTCCTCCAGGTCAAGGCAGACCTTGGTCTCCATATCCAGTGGGGTGCCAATGAAGAACCTCTTTTCATCCTCGGTGCCGAAGACCAGCTCCACATCCTGCTGTGAGGCTAGCTTTACCACCGAGAAGTGGCTGGGCACAGTCTTTACCGGCTGGGGTCCCTCAAGCATGACGGCAACATCGCCGCCAATAACTAAGGTGGGGGAGACATGAAGCGTGCCGAAGGTGCTGGTTCCAGCTAAAACCTCAGCGATAAAGGAGTCGGAGACATCAGGCGGGGTTAAGCTGAGCCTCTGGTCAGTCACCCCGAGGCTGACATCGGTTATCATGCCGAAGAAGCGCCGTTTTTCTCCCTCAATGGTGACAAACCGCCCCACCGCCATGTCCTCAATAGAGGCTGAGCTATCCAGCTTGACCTCTACCCCTTTAGCCAGTGAGCCGGAGACAACAATGCCCAGACGTTCATTCATGGCCTAATCCTCCCCAGAATGGCTTTAAGCTGGTTAAGGTTGCCGCTGAGCAGGATGGCTAGCTCCTTGCCCGCTGCCACCAGGAAGGCGCGAGGGTCTTGGTGTGCCTGGCTCATCTGGCGGAGTGAGGCGCCAATAAGTTCTTCTGTTGATACCGGCAGGCGGGCGTTGAGCAATATATTGAGGAAGTCAAACGATTGCCCGAACTCCATGACTTCAGCCGGGGTACACTGGTAGACAAAGCTGTGGATTCGGGCTGGCTTAGGTGGGAGGTGATGGTATAGTTTATTATCTTTCTTGTGCCCCACCACCAGAGCGCCGAATTCGCTCTTGAGCAGTTTCAGTAACTGAGGGCTAGTCTGATAGATTCCCTCCTCCGAGGTCTCGCCCTTGCCCCGGGCGATGGGGCGCCTGCCCGGCTCCAGGCTGGTGGTGGCAGCATTGTAGACTATGCCGTATAGCTCCAGGGACGAATCCTTTGTTTTCACCAAGCTGCCCAATGGCGGAATTTCATATAGCTCATAGCACTGGGCGACAAATTCCGTAGTGCTGGCTTCAATTACTTCGCCGACTCTTTCTTCAGCCATTTTAGTTTCTTTCATCTTATTTGGGCAATGCCTTCTTACCAACAACCTCCTGCTTGGTGTGCCACCTCTGCACAGCCTCAATCACCTCATCTGGATGGTCGCAGACTATCAGCAGGTCAAGGTCGTCTTCGGAGACAAATCCTCTGGCTAAGACCGAGCTCTTCAGCCAGCCCAGGAACCCTTGCCAGAACTGGCTATTAAGGATTATCACCGGGAAGGGTTTTATCTTTTGGGTCTGTATCAGGGTCAGCACCTCAGTCAGCTCGTCGAGCGTGCCCAGACCGCCGGGTATGATAACAAAGGCGATGGCATATTTTACCAGCATGACCTTGCGGGCGAAGAAGTGGTGAAAGGTTATTGACTTGGTAGTATAGGCGTTGCAGGGCTGTTCCTCGGGTAGTTCAATGTTCAGCCCCACCGAGGTAACCCCGGCTCTAAGTGCGCCCTTATTGGCCGCCTCCATTACCCCCGGCCCCCCGCCGGTTACGATGGAGAAGCCCAGCTGCCCCAGACGGTAGGCTATCTCCTCGGTCTGGGCGTACAGTTCATCATCGGCTTGAAGCCGCGACGAGCCGTAAATGGTTACCGCCGGCTCTATGCCGGTGAGGGTATCAAAGCCCTCCACCAGCTCCCCGATGATGCGGAACATCCGCCACGACTCTTCCTTAGCCAGTTCGTTGATTTCATATTCTTTAGGCATGTTATCCTCCC
>CAZHLO010000217.1:0-1805 GCA_964533385.1 uncultured Dehalococcoidales bacterium
ATGTGTATAAGAGACAGGGGTTGGGAAAGAAGACCTAAAAAATCTCCTCCCCTCCTAGTGTCTAAAACTCTTGCCCTAAAAAGGTTGAGTGTGATATACTGGTAGCCGTTATTGTGAGATAGAGGGAAGATAGTTGCTGGCAGATTATGGCTATATCGGCTTATTGCTTGTCGTCGCCATTTTTTTTGCCGTCACCACTCTTCTTCTTCCCTTTTCCCTTAGTTTCCCAGCTCGTCTGGTTATATATTTACGCCGATTTCGCAACTATATGCTGGCTAATCATCCTGTCCTTTTTAATTTCCTCCCCTCCTTTCCCATCCCGAAAAAAATTCTCAAATTTGTCCAGATTGTTCCCTACAACCCCAATCCGGTCAAAAGCTCCACCTTTGAGTGTGGCATGGAGACCATAGGTACGGCCTGGGTTCGGTTCAACTTCCGCTATTACTTTTATGCCCTGGTCTTTATTGCCCTTGATATTCTGGTTGTTTTCCTCTACCCTTGGGCGGTTGAACTGAGAGGGCTGGGGCTTTTCGGCTTTATTGCTGTGTTTATTTTTATTGCCATAATTGTTATCGGCTATATCTACGCCTGGAAGAAGAAGGTCCTGGAATGGAAGTAGGCGAGGTCTATTCCCGCCAGCAGCTTGATGAGGCTGAGGGTGAGCAAATTGAGGCGCTTAAGGCGCGTAGCCAGCAGCCCATCCCCGACCCCGACCAGTGGCTGGAAGGAGAACTCAAGCGCAATATTCTGCTCACCTCGGTGGACGCCATACTTGACTGGGCGCGGCGCTCTTCAATGTGGCCGGTGGTCTGTTTTCCTGCCTGCTGTGCCTTTGAATTTATCACTACCGCTGCCTCCCGCTTTGATATCTCCCGCTTTGGTATGGAAATCATCCGCGCCTCCCCCCGCCAGGCTGACCTGATGATTACCGCCGGCACACTGACCTGGAAGATGGCGCCCCAGGTAAAAAGAATTTATGACCAGATGGCAGAGCCAAAGTGGGTAATCGCCATGGGGGCGTGCGCCATCAGCGGTGGCATTTTCCGCTCATCTTATAGCGTGGTTCCGGGGTATAACCGCATCATCCCGGTTGATGTCTATGTCCCCGGTTGCCCTCCACGCCCCGAAGCCTTGCTTTACGGCATAAGAATGCTGCATCGCAAGATAGCCAAAATGAGTATTGCTGCGAAAGGTGAATAGAGGATGACGGTAGCCCTTTCTGGTGAAAAGATAGCCAAGCAAATAGAGGAGAATTTCCCCGGGAGTATTGTCGGGTCAGCCCCGGATAGCCTGTTGGTCAAAAGCGAATCATTGCTGGAGATAGCCAGCTACTTAAAGACCACCCCCGGGCTTGACTTGGATTACCTCACCCATATTACTGCTGTTGATTACTATGACTACTTTGAGGTGGTCTATCAGTTAACCTCCCTAAAGCATAATCATAGCCTGGTGGTGAGGACCCGCTGCTATAATCGGGACAACCCCTCCCTCCCCTCGGTGGTCAGCCTGTGGCGGGGGGCTGATTTTCAGGAGAGAGAAATCTACGACCTTTTTGGGATTAATTTTGAAGGGCATCCCAATCTGAGGCGCATTGTCCTCTGGGAAGGATTTCAGGGACACCCGCTACGTAAGGATTATTGGCAATGGTAATTAAAACTGAGCCCTTTGTTGTCAATATCGGTCCGGCGCACCCCAGCACCCACGGGGTCTTCCGAATGAGGACCACCCTTGACGGCGAGGTCGTGGTTGATATGGAGCCGGTCTTCGGCTACCTCCACCGCGGCATCGAGAAGCTGGCTGAGGAG
>CAZHLO010000218.1:0-1772 GCA_964533385.1 uncultured Dehalococcoidales bacterium
TGATTTCATAGTCATGAAACCCGGCAAGCCCTGACTTGATGAACCTCTCCCGCAGCCTTTTTCTGTGTCCTGATGATGTATCCTTCCTTATCATCAGCCTACTCCTCTGTTTCTGCCTGCAGGCTGGCCAGGATTTCTTGGGCTTTCTTACGATAGCCAGAGGCGACCATTATGCGGCAGGGGAAAGCTGAAACACCCATAAATGATATGGCATCGGCGGGGTTGATCATAGCCGGAATGCCCTGTTGCGAGAGTATATCCTTCCATATCTCAGCAGTTAGCTGGTCAGGGGCGGTAGTAAGTAATAGCCACTTCTTTGGTTCAGCCATTAGGCTCCATCTTTAGCCCCTCCTCCCCCACCAGCTCCACCAGACGCTGATGGAGTTCAGGGCAGTAGTTAGTGTATATATTGGACAGCTTGAGGTTGATAATCTTTTCCTCGTTTCTTACACACAGGTTTACCTCATCCTCCCCGGGGAAGCCTCTTAAGGTATCAACCAATTTATTCAGATAGGCGATATCACTTTCGGCATCGGCGGTCTGGGTTAGACTTATTATTAGTCGGCGACTTTTGACCGGTTCAGCATAGACTTTTGTCTCCTCGGCTACCACTGGTCCCACCTCCTGGGACGGCTCTGGCTGGTAGCGGCGCACATAGTCACAGCTTAGCTGCACCCGCTCGTCCCTTACCCTTACCCTACCCTCGACCAGTAGTATATTACCTTCCTGCCAGAGGTCTCTGGTACTAGCATAGACATCAGGCCAGACCATTACCTCTACCCTGCCGTCGAGGTCTTCCAGCACCACGCTGGCAAAGGGGCGGCGGTCTCTGGTGAACGATTGACGGACCGAAGCTACCATTCCCGCCACCACGACGTTCTCTCCCGCCAGCCCAGCATCAATATGACCGCACAATATGGTATTCTCCGAAGCCACCTTATTGGCAAAGGCGGCGAAGGGATGCTCTGAGAGGTATACCCCCATCAGCTCCCTCTCCCAGGCTAGCTTTTCTTTAATAGTGATTTCGGCTTCTTGCAGGTCAAGGCTGGGCATAGGAGCTGGCATTGTCTTGCCCCACAGGTCAAACATGGTCGACTGCCCGGTCTCACGCAGATGCTGCTCCCTTTGCGCTAAAGCCAGGATGCGGCCAACATTGTGGAGTAGAGTGCCGCGGTCACCCAGGCAGTCCAAGGCTCCCGCCTTAATCAGGCTTTCCATCGCCCGCCGGTTCACACTCCGCAGGTCAGCGCGGCGGCAGAGGTCTTCAATGGACTTGAACTCGCCACCCCTCTGGCGCTCACTAACCAGAGGCTCTACTGCCCCCAGCCCCACATTCTTAATCGCATTCAGCCCAAAGCGGATGACCGGGGCATTGTCCTCGCCGCCAGTCTCTATAGAAAAGCTAGTCTGGCTGCGGTTTATATCCGGGGGTAACACGGGGATGCCCAGGCGACGGCACTCAGCAACTGCAGTGGCAATCTTCTCCAACTGGTCAGCATTGGTAACAAGGAAGGCAGTGATATACTCCGCCGGGTAGTTTGCCTTGAGATAGGCAGTCTGATAGGCGATAAGGGCATAGCTGAAGCTGTGAGCCTTGTTGAAGGCATAGCCGGCGAAAGGCTCAATAAGAGCGAAAACCTCATCGGCGACCTCGGCAGAATAGCCCACATCCCTGGCGCCGGCAACAAAATTACGCTTCTCCTTCTTCATAACCGCCGGAATCTTCTTGCCCATCGCCTTGCGGAAGATATCAGCCTGCCCCAGGCTATAGC
>CAZHLO010000219.1:0-1748 GCA_964533385.1 uncultured Dehalococcoidales bacterium
CGGCATAACCGCCCCATAGGTCGACGACGAACCTGCCGTCTATCGTTGCCGCAAACGAGGCACCTAATTCCAGGTTATTCTCGAAGTTTTTCCGGAAAGCTTCCTTAACGGCGGCGAACTTCTTATCGCAGTAACCCTTTACCTCTACCTTCATGATCTTTCTCCTCCATTCTATGAGAGTGGGGGTATATGCATTCCGGACAAGATTGCCAGCATTACCGATGCCGCCATTACCGAACCAATCTGCCCACCGGTATTGGCACCTATAGCATGCCACAGCAGAAAACTCCTCGGGTTTGCCTTCTGCCCCTCTTTTTGTACCACCCTGGCTGACATCGGGAAGGCCGAGGTGCCGGCGGCACCAATCAGGGGATTTATCTTGCCCTTGGTGAGTACTCGCATCAGTTTTCCCAACAGGACACCAGCTACCGTATCCAGAGAAATAGCTACCAGCCCCAGTATAAATACTAGGATTGTCCCCCATTGCAGGAAGTTGCCAGCGAGCATGGCGGAGCCAATGCACAGTCCGAGGAGAAGGGTCACGATATTGA
The DNA here is from genome assembly GCA_964533385.1 of uncultured Dehalococcoidales bacterium. GTDB lineage: Bacteria > Chloroflexota > Dehalococcoidia > Dehalococcoidales > BS750m-G39 > CAZHLO01. Next base: position 552 of record CAZHLO010000219.1, read on the forward strand.
CCAAGGCGCCGGAAGAAACGTCGGCGAGCCGGCTAACCACCCCCGATTCCTTGAGGAAGTTCCCCAGCATCAGCATACCCATAAGAGGTGCGCCCATCGGCGCAATCAACATACACAATAAGCCAGCTACAATGGGGAAAAGAATCTTAACTCGCTTGGATACCTTCTTCTCCCCGTAAGCCATTACCACCTGACGCTCTGCCTTGGTGGTGAGTGCTCTCATAATTGGCGGCTGGATGATAGGCACCAGAGACATATAAGAATAAGCGGCTATGGAGACTGCCGGCAACAGCTCACGAGCATATTTTGAGGTAACGTAGATTGCCGTCGGACCATCACAGGCACCGATGATGGCGATAGAGCATGCTCCTTGGCGACCCCATTCCAGTGCTGGGAAAGCAGAGTTCAGCCCCAGGGCAAGGAGAAGGGTTAAGAAAATCCCGAACTGCCCCGCCGCCCCGAAGATGAGAACACTGGGGTTAGCCAGCATCGGCCCGAAGTCTATCATTGCCCCCAGCCCGAGAAAGATAAGGCAGGGGAATATCTCAGTGAGGATGCCCGCTGAATATATAATGTTGAGTACCCCCGTTTGTCCTTCACCGCTAGCCATCTGCGCCAGTGGCAGGTTACCCAGGATTACCCCAAAGCCAATGGGGATAAGGAGCAGGGGCTCAACGCCCTTGGCGATTGCCAGATAAAGGAGGACACACCCCAGCAGTATGAGGACTGCATTCTCTGGATTATGGTAGAGATAAACAAAACCTGATACTAAGGCTGACCAAATCTCAGTCCACTCCATATAAATCCCTTACTTACCCTCTTCCTTCTTCTCTTCCTTGTAGGGGAAGAACCTGTCCAGGAGCCGAATTACCAGGGTTAAGATGTAAAGGGTTAAAAAGGTAACTCCCATCCCGGCTATGGTCATGGTCAAGCCAAAAGCCCAATCCTTCATACTTCAACCACCTGTCTTCCTGCTACCAACCGTTTCCTCAGGACGAACTTTGTCGCTTCAATTATAGCAAAGACCAGGACACCAATGGCAACTATTATGCCCAGGTCAGCGAGGGTAGGCATCGTAATTCCAAAGGCATCTCTCACTGCCGGAACGTGGACTAACACCGTGACCAATACCAGCTCCCAGCCAAGGGCGAGAAGAAGCCACTTATGCGGCGGTGCCTTGAAGATGCTGAATATTAG
>CAZHLO010000220.1:0-1746 GCA_964533385.1 uncultured Dehalococcoidales bacterium
TTAGCTCAGCGCGGAGGTGGTCAGTGCCCTTGTGGTGGGGCATAATCGCCAGCATTTCCTCCAGGGCGGCTATCTTTTCTAATGGGTTCTTTGCCTCCCGGAAGGTTTTTTCGGCTTCAAAGTATTGTGGTGGTAGGTTAGCTGGCATTGTTCCTCACAGATATTCTTTTACTTTCTTAGCCAGGCGCTGGGTCATGCCCTTGGCACTAGCCAGGTCTTCAATAGGAGCCTCGCGGATGGCTTTAACTGAGCCGAACTGTCGGAGTAGGGCTCGCTTGCGCTTTGGTCCAATTCCGGGGATAGTGTCCAGAGCTGAGGCGAAACTTTCCCTTTTGTGTACCCTCTGGTGATAGCCGAGGGCAAAGCGGTGTGCTTCGTCCCTGAGGCGCTGAAGTAACTGGAGTCCGGGAGAGGACCTGGACAGGACGATGGGCTCTTTCTTCTGGGGGATGAAGAGCTCCTCGTTTTCCTTAGCCAGGCTGGCGGTGGGGATGGAACTAGCCCCCATTTGCCGCATGGCTTCTCGAACGGCATTAAGCTGCCCCTTGCCGCCATCAATGAGGACGAGGTCGGGTAGAATTGCCCAGGTGTCTGAGGCGCCGCCAGCCCGCTTGAACCGCCGCTTGAGCACTTCCTCAAGCATGGCATAGTCGTCAGCGCCGGAGACGGTCTTGATTTTAAAGCGGCGGTAGTGAGCCGGTTTTGGCTTTCCCTGGTCAAAGACGACCATGCTGCCGACGGCGGCCGTTCCCCGAATATCAGAGATGTCATAGCCTTCTATGCGGGAGGGGAGGCGGGGTAGCTGGAGTTCTCTCTTTATTTCCTCCAATGCCGCCGATAGCGCTGCGGGTGAGGCTAGCTGTTTAATCTTTAGTTGCTCCAAGCCCTGCTGGGCGTTTTCGGCGACAATGTTGACCAGTTGTCTTTTATTCCCCCGTTGGGGCACCTGGATATTGACCTTGTTTTTTCTTTTGCTTTGAAGCCAGTCCCGGAGCGTAGCCACATCTTCCACGGGGTGCTGGAGCAGTAGTAGCGGGGGGATATGGGGGCTGGAGGCATAGAACTGCTTAATAAAACTGGTCATTATCTGACTTGGCTCTTCATATCTGGTTCCTTGCAGGACAAAACTCTCACGGCCAATCAGCTTGCTATTGCGGATGAAGAACACTTGGACATAAGCCTGGTCTTTGTCCTGAGCGAAGGCGATAACATCCTGCTCACCTTTCACCGTGGTGGCGATTCTTTGGCCCTCGACCACCTGGTCCACGGCTTGAATCTGATCTCTCAAGCGGGCGGCTTTTTCAAAGTCCAGGGCTTCAGCCGCCTTATCCATCTGGCTTTCAAGCTGCTTAACCACCCTTTCCTGCTTCCCCTCAAGGAAAAGGATTGCCTGCTTTATTACCTCGGCGTATTCCTTGCGGCTGACCACGCCAATGCAGGGGGCAAGACAGTGCCCAATATCATAATCAAGGCAGGCTCTGGTGTCAGTGCCGGTGACGGGCTTGGAGCAGGAGCGAAAGGGGAAGAGTCCCTTTATCAGCTTCAGGGTCTGGCGCACTGACTTGGCGCTGGCAAAGGGGCCGAAGTAACGCCCCCCATCCTCCTCCAGCCGGCGGGTGATGTACACGCCGGGCCAATCCTCAGTGGTATCTATCTTGAGGTAGGGGAAGGTCTTATCATCTTTGAGCCGGACATTGTAGCGGGGGTGGTGCCTCTTTATCAGGTTTAACTCCAGGATGAGAGCCT
>CAZHLO010000221.1:0-1675 GCA_964533385.1 uncultured Dehalococcoidales bacterium
TTTCACTTCCCCTGCTTACCTCCTCCCAGCCTATGTGTTCAGCTGGGGGTGCTCAAGGTTTGACTCTTGAGCGGGTTACCCCATTCGGGTATCCCCGGCTAAGCTTGCTCGGCAGCTCACCGAGGCTTTTCGCAGCCTTGCTACGCCCTTCTTCGGCCCTTGATGCCAAGGCATCCACCATGTGCCTTTTCCCGCTTGACCTGCTTCAGATTTGATATTAGCCCTCAGTATTCAGTTGTTAATGTGCTAGACATAACAAGACGGCTTGGTGATTTACACCAAGCCGCCGCTTGGTTACGTCACCAAACGCCCTAATTATGTCTCCGCTCTCTTCATAGCTCGGTAAACATATTATCACAACGTTCCGACTTTGTCAAGCGTACTTTATCCCTATTTTCACTAAATGGTAACAAATTTGTTGACAGCCGCCCTGACCTGTGGTAATATTACACATTGTCGATAGGTAATCCGGCTTACAGTCGACAGATTGGACTTTAGTTTCAATCGTTGACTTTAATGGATGAGCTACGGCTCATCCATTTAAATTGTGTGAGTTAGGAGGAAGAAAGGTGCCCACTGTTAATCAACTGGTCCGTAAAGGGCGCAAGCGAGCGCTCAAGAAGACCAAGGCGCCAGCATTGCTCCTTAGCTATAATGCGTTGCGGAATAGAATGGTGCAGGGGAAGGGCTCTCCCCAGAAGCGCGGGGTTTGTGTCCAGGTTAAGACTACTACCCCGAAAAAGCCCAATTCGGCGCTACGCAAAATAGCTAGGGTGCGGCTGACTAATGGCATAGAGGTGACAGCTTACATTCCCGGCGAGGGACATGAGCTTCAGGAACACTCGGTAGTTCTCATCCGTGGCGGGCGGGTGAAGGACCTCCCTGGTGTCCGCTATCATATCATTCGCGGTGCCCTGGATGCTAGTGGGGTAGCTAACCGCCGTCAGGGCCGCAGTAAGTATGGAAGCAAGCGGACGACTAAAGGATTGGCTGAGGCGCCAGAAGCAGCAGCTGAAGCATAGGAGATAGAAATGCCAAGGCGGGCTCGAGCTATAAGAAGAGAAATACCCTCTGATGCTAAATATCACCATGAAATCGTCGCCAGGTTGATTAACCGGGTGATGATGCGGGGCAAGAAGAGCCTGGCTGAGGGGATAGTCTATGGCGCCCTCGACATTATGCAGAAGAAGGGGGCAAAAGAGCCGGTCACTGTTTTAGAACAGGCGGTGAAGAATGCTACTCCTCAGCTTGAGGTTAAACCCCGGCGGGTTGGGGGTGCCACCTATCAGGTGCCAGTGGAGGTCCGTCCTGAGCGGGGCTTGTCTCTGGCTTTGCGCTGGCTAATAACTTCAGCCCGGGCTAGAGCTGGCCAATCTATGGCGGAGAAGCTGGCGGCTGAACTCGGCGACGCCTCGCAGGGGCAAGGAGTAACTATAAAGAAGCGTGAGGATACCCATAGAATGGCTGAGGCTAATAGAGCCTTTGCCCACTACCGGTGGTGAGGAGAGAACCATGCCCAGGAGTTTCCCATTAGAACGAATACGTAATATTGCTATTATCGCTCATATTGATGCCGGTAAGACCACCGTCACTGAGAGAATACTGTATTATACCGGTAAAACCTATAAGATTGGTGAGGTGGATGAAGGCACAGCCGTGATGGATTGGATGGAGG
>CAZHLO010000222.1:0-1626 GCA_964533385.1 uncultured Dehalococcoidales bacterium
GGCACCTCACCCAGAAGGCAGATACCCTCAATTTCCCTCTCTTTGGTTACGCCCAATAGTAACCCGTTTAACCCCGAGATTTGTAAATTACCCCTCTGCACCAGATCATACTTCTCTAGCTCATCGGTCATGTGCTGGCTGGTAACTACCCCCCACACCCTGGGCTGCTCGGTGTGGTGGATGCGGCTCAGGGCGGCGGCACAGGTATATATCCTCTTGACCTGGAACCTCTGGGCGACATCAAGGACGCAATTAGCCAACTCATATCCCTTGGCGAATGGTTGGTCCTCACCGATGAATAGTATTATATCACTTCCTCCGCCTTTGTTCTTCCAGTAGTAAAACTGGCTGTGGGGGAATTGTGGCGCCTCGACCACATTGTCCCGAGCCACTACCCCGATGGGGTCGAAGAAGTAGGATGGTTCCACTTCCCCCAGCTCCTCAAAGTCCAGCTTTTTCTTGAGGTAGGTAGCGACTATAAGTGAGACATTGCCGATACCGGGCCAGGAAGCGAGCATAACCGGCGAGTTTAGTCTTGGTCGGGCATAAAGCTTAACTAGTTCATTCATTAGGTAATCCCATCCCTGTTTTAATTTATGTTTTTTTCCACCCTCCTGCCCTAGAGGGGTTTTGCCTCTATAACTCCCCGTTATTTACTGGTCACCGAAAGGCGGGGGCAGTAGATATGGGGGGTGTGAATAAAGCCTCCCACCCACTTTGCCTCGCTGCCAATAGCGGTAACTTCTTTAAGAATCTGGTAGACATTGCCAGAGACCATGGTGTCTTTGACCCTACCTACTATTTTACCACTTTCTACTTTATAACCTAAAAGGACATTGCCGCTGAAATCGCCGCCTAGAATATTGCCCTGCTCGGCTCCCATGAGCTGCTCAATAACCAGCCCCTCTTTTATATCTTTAACCATCTCATTAAAATTGGTCTTGTCCGGGGCGATAACCAAGGCGGTGGGTGAAGGGGTAGGCAGTCCCCCGTTTCGGCTGCCGTTGCCGGTGCTTTTGGTGCCAGCTAAGGCAGCGGTCTGCAGGTCATAAAGAAAGTTAACTACCGTCCCCTGCTCAATGAGCGGGGTGCGCTGGCTGGCTATTCCCTCGTCATCGCAGGGCCGGCTGTTGGGGCGGTAGGCTATAGTCGAGTCATCCCAAAGCCATAGCTTTGAGTCAAACACCTTCTCGCCAAGTCTATGGCCAATGGGTGAAGCCCCCTCCAGAACTGTCTTGCCGTTGAAAGCCATCATCAGGGAGGGGATTAAGGCGCTGGCTACCCCGCGGGGGGTGAAGATTACCGGTAACTTTTTGGTTGGTATCGAAGCGCGGTTCTTGGCTAGCTCCAGCTGCTGGATTACAACATCAGCTATCTCCTCGGGTTTGTTTATGGGGTGGCATGAACTTTGAATTTCGCCGACAAAGAGCATATCAGTGCCCCGGATCAGGCTGCCGATAATGCCCAGGCTGAAGACGCTCTTCTTGTAGCTTGCTTGCCCACCGCGAGAATTCATAATCCGAAGTGAGATTATGTCTTTGGTCACCATCGTCTCACATATGATACCCGGAGTATGCTCGGTAACCAGGGTGATGAGTTTTTCACCAAGCTCAATCATCTTTTCTA
>CAZHLO010000223.1:0-1621 GCA_964533385.1 uncultured Dehalococcoidales bacterium
GATATGATATAGAAGCAAAAAATGACCATTAAGGTACACCTTTACTCAAGTTTGCAGCAGTTCACTAACGACCGTAGTACAATAGAAGTTAGGGGAAGTACCATCGGTGATTGCCTCGCTGACCTGGTTAAGCAATTCCCCAAGATTAAGCCGGTGCTCTTTGATAAAGATGGTAAATTGTTAGAGCATATTTTTGTCTCGGTTAATCTGAAAAGCGCTTACCCGGAAGAATTGACCAAGGTGGTTGACGATGGGGATGAACTGTACATAGTACGTGTTATTGCCGGTGGGTAAAGGGGGTGTTTAATGTATAATGGCGGTTATACGGGAAAGATTTTAAGGATAGATTTAAGTAATCAATCAGCGAAAGAGGAGGTAGTCTCTGAAGAACTAGCTAAAAAGTTCTTGGGGGGAGTGGGGTTTGCCTTCAAGTACCTATACGATGAACTAAAACCAGGAACACCAGCCCTAGATAAAGAAAATAAACTAATCTTTGCCGTTGGCCCGCTGACAGCCACCGGCGTTTCTTGTACCAGCAGAATGGCTGTCGCTGCCAAGTCCCCACTTACCAACACCATAGCTTGTGCTTTGAGCGGGGGGCATTTCCCGGCTGAGATGAAAAGGGCGGGCTATGACATGATAATTGTGGAAGGTAGAGCCCAAAAGCCAACCTATGTAGCTATTAAGGGTGGAAAGGTTAGCTTCAGGAGTGCGGAAAGGCTGAGTGGCATGGAAACCACTGACACACAGCTTTTTATCAAAGAGGAGCTCAGGGAACAAAATTATCGGGTTGCCTGCATCGGTCCTGCTGGCGAGAAGCTCGTTCCTATAGCCAGCATCATCAATGAACGGCGCGCTGCTGGCAGAAAGGGATTAGGAGCAGTGATGGGCTCGAAAAACTTAAAAGCTATTGCCGTGCTCGGAGCTCGGAGACCGCCGATAGCTGACCCAGCCAAGTTCAGAGAAGCACGGCGGATAATGAACCGGTCGATGAAAGCTAGCCCTACGCTCTATCCAGGGCACTCCAATACTGGCACGCCATCGGTGGTTGACACAACCACTACCATGGGCATCTTAGCTATAAGGAATTGGTCGGCGACGGGAGAAATCAATATGGTGCCAGGAATTGGTCTTGATGCTCAGCAGGCGATGAGAATTACCCGAGTTGCCTGTGCTGACTGTCCGGTGGGCTGCTCCCAGGTCAAAATGGCTACCAGTGGCCGATACGCTGGTTTCCTGACTGAAGGACCTGAGTTTGAGACTACCTATTCACTGGGCAGTACTGTGGGGGTAGATTACTTCCCGGCGGTAATCGCCGGAGACCGACTTTGCGATGAATATGGCATAGATACGATTTCAGCTGGTGTGACCATAGGCTTTGCCATAGAACTCTACGAAAGAGGAATACTTACCAAGCAGGATACTGGCGGGCTTGAACTTAGGTTCGGGAATCATGAGGCAGTGATTGAGATGCTCCGGCAGATGGCTTATAGAGAGGGTTTAGGCGCCATTCTGTGCCAAGGTACCAGGAAAGCGGCACAGCAAATAGGTAAAGGCTCAGAGAAGTATGCCATGAATATCAAAGGTCTGGAATTACCGGCTTACGATGTCAGGGGAGCCA
>CAZHLO010000224.1:0-1617 GCA_964533385.1 uncultured Dehalococcoidales bacterium
CCACGGTAAATTCAGCCCCCTGCCAGGAGACATCAGCGAATAGGCGGTCTCGGGTTGTGCCGGGCAAATCAGCGACAATAGCCACCCGTTTGCCCGCCAGGCGATTGAGCAGAGTGGACTTACCCACATTCTGCCGGCCTACAATGGCTACAACAGGTTTGATCACTTCTATCCAACCCCTCACCCTTTATCCCTCTCCCCTTCATAAGGGGCTTTGCCCCTCTTTTTTATTCTTCTCCCCCTCTCCTTTGAAGGAGAGGGGGATTAAGGGGGTGAGGTAGATAAAATTATATCCTTTAGTTAGGAGGGGCGGGAAGGCTTGGTTTCTCCCTCCGGGGTAGGCTGCCCCCCCGGAAACGCTTTGGCGAACTTGACGCTGGGAGGCTCAATCTCGGTTCTGGCCACCCTCCTCAGCTCGGCGATATTATCCCGGAAATGTTGAATAAAGGCGTTATATTCCTCCACCAGCCGATTATACTGGTCTATAAGCTCCCGCGGCAGTTCAATACTATTCGCCACCTCGTAAAACTGCTCAATAAATTCATAATAATGGCTGTTTATCATCCACAGCTCACTCTGATAGGTGCGTAAATAGATAATAAACCTCCTGGTTCTGATATCACTCTCCACCCTGTCGGTGAAACTATCACACCAGGTATTGAAAATCCGCTGTGCCACTTCGCACTCCCGCGCCCAAGCCCAGACTCTGGCATTGTCACTGGTCAGCAGACTGCGGATAACAACGAAGATAGACAGCGCTGAATCGCCAGTAAAGCGGCGATTAAAATATCCGGCTAGCTGCTTGAGCCTCATTGAAGCACGTTCTACTGTCCTCTCCTGGGCCACAGTTACCGCCACTATTAGCCCGATGACAAGGATAGCCACCAGAACCGCAGCCAGTAGCGCCATTTCCCACTCATAGGCATAGCCGATAAGAGCCACCGCTGTGATTAAAATCGGGCACCAGCCCCAGCTTATGATAGACCTCAAGATATACATCGTAGCCTCCTAACTATAAGCCAGCCAGCGGGATCTCCAGACCACCCAGTATTCCCGCCAGCAGGGCTTTCTGCATGTGTAACCTGTTTTCCGCCTGGTCAAAGACCACTGACTGGGAAATATCTAAAATGCCCTCAGCCACCTCTTCCCCATGATGAGCCGGCAAGGGATGCATCAATATGGCGTCTTCTCTGGCTAAGGAGAGTAATTCACCATTCACCTGATAGCCAGCAAATACGCGGCGTCGGGCTTCAGCCTCAGCCTCCTGCCCCATACTGGTCCAGACATCAGTATAGACTACATCAGCCCCATCGACTGCCAGGCGTGGCTCCTCAGTGCAAAATATCTCACCACCGCTGCTTGAAGCATTGCCTTGAGCCAGACGCAGTGTTTTATCATCAATAGCATAGCCAGAGGGAGTGGCAATCCTGAAATTCATTCCAGTAAGTGAAGCCGCCAGCATAAGGCTGCGAGCTACGTTGTTACCATCGCCAACAAAGGCTAAGGTCAAACCCTGGAGTTCCCCTTTCTTCTCATGAATGGTCAAAAGGTCAGCCAGCGCCTGGCAAGGGTGTTCCCAATCGGAGAGGGCGTTTATCACCGGCACACTGGAATAAT
>CAZHLO010000225.1:0-1596 GCA_964533385.1 uncultured Dehalococcoidales bacterium
ATCATCAGGAAGTAGAACATGGCGAAAATCAGCACCAGGAAGACGATCATATAGATGGTGCTGGTGGTGTCTCCCCCTCCTTCTCCCTCTGTCGGGTAGCAACCCCCGATAAAGACTAGAACGGCGATAAGCAACCCCACAATTGAGGTCAAAGTTAACATCTTGCTCTTATTCATTTACCCCTCCTTAACCTTCAACTCTGCCCTGCAGTGACCAGGGGCTTGTTTTCTCAATCCTGATTTTCATCAATTTGCCCAGCCAGTCATTGCTATCGCTGAAGAATACTAGTTTACCACTTCTGGTTCGACCCTGCCACTTACCCTTCCTCTCCCCATCCACCAGGACTTCAACCGTCTTGCCCCCTAGCCGGGCATTAATCTCGGCAGCAATTCCCTCCTGAAGGCGCTCAATCTCGCTTAATCGCCTCCTTTTCTCGGCTGATGGGATATTATCCTCCAGATTCCTGGCGGCAAAAGTCCCCGGTCTCGGCGAGTAAGCAGCTACATGGACTGTATCAAACTTTAGCTCGGCGAGCAAGTCGACCGTTTGCTGGAATTGCGACTCGGTTTCTGAGGGGAAACCGACGAGGACATCGGTGCTCAGAGCTACCTCTGGTATTTTACTGCGTATCTCGGTGATAAGCTGGCGGTAGTGCTCTACGGTGTAGCCCCGCCTCATTGCCTTCAGAATCTGGTTGCTCCCCGACTGAACAGGAAGGTTGAGCTGCTCGCAGACCTTGTCTAAATGGGCTACCGCCTCAATCAGCCTGGGGCTCATGTCCTTGGGGTGGTTGGTCAGAAAACGAATACGAAACAATCCATCGATAGTATTTAACTCGTAGAGCAGGTCAGCCAGGTCGGGTTTTCCCCGCAGGTCATGCCCGTATGAGTCCACATTTTGCCCCAGCAGGGTAACCTCTCTGGTGCCACGATTTACCAGCTCCCTGACCTCTTCAATGATTTCTTCGAGCGGCCGGCTTTTTTCTCTCCCCCGGCGGTAGGGGACAATGCAGTAGGCGCAGAAGTTATCACAGCCCTGGATGATAGGAACATAGGTGCAGGGGTCGGGATGCCGGGGTAATACCTGTCCCCAATCGGCTTTTACCAGCCACTGGGGATAGTCTCCGGGCTTGAAGAAGTAGTCAACATAGGGGAAGCGCTCCTTGAGTTTTGCCGTGTCAGTGTTAACCAGGCAGCCGGTAACGGCCAGGGTCAGGTTGGGGCGTAACCTTTTCAAGGGCTTTAGGGCATTGAGCTTATTGACCACGCGGTTTTCGGCGCTCTGGCGCACCACGCAGCTATTGAGCACGATTAAATCAGCTTCATTAGTGGTGGCTACAGGCTGGTAGCCCAGTTGCTCAAAATAACTACTCAGCCTCTCCGATTCCGCCTTATTCATCTGGCAGCCGATGGTCCAGATATGATATTTGGGCATAGTCCTTTAACCTAAAGTGGTATTGAAAAATATACCCCTTAAATTAAGGGGTTTAATCACTCTGCTGGCGGAGGGAGTGGGATTCGAACCCACGACCCCGGTCTTCCCAGGGCAAGCGCTTAGCAGGCGCCCGCACTAGACCACTATGCGATCCCTCCCCAT
>CAZHLO010000226.1:0-1595 GCA_964533385.1 uncultured Dehalococcoidales bacterium
TCTTAATGGCGGCAATGGTCTCGGTGAGCGTGCCAATCTGGTTGGGCTTGATAAGGATGGAGTTAGACGCTTTCAGATTTATACCCTGGCTCAGGCGCTCTACGTTGGTAGCGTAGAGGTCGTCGCCAACAAGCTGGACTTTGTTCCCCAGTTTCTTGGTCAGGAGCTGCCAGCCTTCCCAATCATCCTCAGCCATGCCATCCTCAATACTGATAATAGGGTAGTCGGACGCCAACTTGACATAATAATTAACCATTTTTCTGGTGCTGAGAGAAACGCCTTCTTTCGCCAAGATATATTGCCCATCCATATAAAACTCGCTGGCGGCTGGGTCTAGGGCGATAAAGCAATCCTTACCTGGCTTGTAGCCGGCTTTTTCAATGGCAGATAGGACTACCTCCATCGCCTGCCTATTTGAGGGTAGGGAGGGGGCAAATCCTCCTTCGTCGCCGACATTGGTATTCAGCCCCTGGTCCTTGAGTACCTGTTTGAGGCAGTGGTAGACCTCAGTGGCTATCTGTAGGGCGTGACCGAAGCTAGTGGCTCCCGCCGGTACCACCATAAACTCCTGGAAATCGGTTGAGTTGGCGGCATGCTTGCCGCCGTTCAGGATGTTGAGCATGGGGACGGGTAGGGTATAGGTGGGGCCATCACCCAGGTAGTGGTATAGGGGTACATGGAGGTAATTAGCCGCAGCGTGAGCCACAGCTAGCGATGTTCCCAGGATGGCGTTAGCCCCAAGGCGTGATTTGTTGTCAGTGCCATCAAGCTGTATAAGCATGTGGTCAATGGCTGGCTGGTCAGTGGCTGGCATCTCTATTAGGCTCCAGGCAATATCTTCATTAACGTTGGCTACTGCCTTAAGCACTCCCAGTCCGCCAAATCGGGAATCATCGCCGTCCCTGAGTTCTACCGCCTCATACTTGCCAGTGCTGGCTCCGGAAGGCACCGCTGCCCATCCCCGGGTGCCATCAAGTAATTCTACCTCAACTTCCAGTGTGGGATTGCCCCTGGAGTCCAGGATTTCTACGGCTTTGACCCTTTCAATAGTTGACACTTTATTCCTCAGACTTTGGTGAGGTGGCTAAATCAAGGGCTTTATCTACTGCTTCAGTCGGGCTTTGCGCCGGGATAATGGACTTATCCTGCTGGTTGTTCCGGGATAGTGACCAGGTGTTTAAGCCGATAACCGGGATGTCACTCTGTAAAGCATGGCTTATCTCGGAGAGGGTGCCATAGCTACCACCGATGGCGATAACTGCCTGGGCTGACTTGACCACAGCGACATTTCTGGCGTAGCCCATAGCGGTAACTATTGGAATTTGCACATAGGGGTTGGCTGACCGACTATCATCCCCGGGCAGGATGCCAACGGTGGTTCCACCCTCCGAGCTAGCCCCCTTACATGCTGCTTCCATAATCCCGCCCAGCCCCCCGCATATCAGGGTAGCACCTCGCCTGGCTAGCTCACGCCCCACTTCTTCAGCCAGCTTTGCTTCCTCTTTGGAGCATTGCCCCCCGCCGATAACGGCAATGAATTTCTTATCCATATAAGCTGTCTCTTATACACATCTCCGAGCCCACGAGACCGTACT
>CAZHLO010000227.1:0-1539 GCA_964533385.1 uncultured Dehalococcoidales bacterium
TGGACGGGTGGAATGTGGAGAAGATTAAGCGAATGGGTGCCTCGGCAGCCAAGCTTCTGGTCTACTATCGTCCCGATTTAATCGAACTGGCAGGCAAACTGCTGGATATGGTGGATATGATTGCTCAAGAGTGTATAAAATATGACCTCCCCTTTTTAGTAGAGCCGTTAAGCTACCCGGTGGGCGAGGAGGTGAATAACCCAGCGCAGTTTGCCACGGTGAAAGAACAGCTAGTGCTCAAAACCGCCCGGGATATTACCCCCCTCCCCATAGATGTGCTAAAGACTGAGTTTCCCGCTGACCTGCGCTACAAACAGGACAAGGCTGAACTGGTTGACCTATGCCATCAGCTAGATATGTCGTCACAGGTTCCCTGGGTGGTCTTAAGCGCCGGGGTAGGCTTTGAGCTTTTCTGCCAGCAGGTAGAAATCGCCTGCCAGGGCGGAGCCTCAGGCTTTCTCGGTGGCCGGGCTATCTGGCAGGAGGCAATGTATATTGATGACGCCAGGGAAAGGGTGCACTTTCTGGCAACGATAGGGGTGGATAGGCTAAAAAGGCTAAACGAGATAGCCTCTAAATACGCTGTGCCGTGGTATAAGAAGCTGGGTCTAACCAGCCAGGAGCTAGCCCAGACCTGGGGAAGGTGGTACCAGGAATATTAAAATGCCAGCCGCTACGATTGCCACTATAACCCTTAACCCCAGCCTTGACCAGCACATTACTGTGGATGGACTGGTGATGGATGGGACTAACCGCTGGTCTCGGCTGCACCGCTACGCCGGAGGGAAGGGTATAGATGTGTCACGGGCTATCCACGAGATGGGGGGCAGAACCACAGCCTACGGATTTATCGGTGGCACTATAGGGCGGGCGGTGGAGATATTGCTTGATAAAGAAGGGGTGCCCTTCAGTTTCACCCCTATTCAGGGGGAGACAAGGACTAACTTCATCATCACCGATACCAAAAACTCCCAGCAGACCAGAATTGATGCTCCCGGTCCTCATATTTCCAAGAGCGAGTTTGAAAGGTTCCGCAGGAAAATGCTGCGGATTCGCCCCAGCCCGGATTTAATCGTGGCTGGCGGCAGTGCCCCGCCCGGTATCCCCAGCGATGTCTATTACACCATAACCAAAGAAGCTAAAGCCTTCGGGGTGAGAATCATTCTGGACTCAGACAGCCAATGGCTAGCCGAGGGTGTGAGAGCTAAGCCCTACCTCATTAAGCCCAATGTTAGGGAGGCTGGGGAACTGCTCGGCAGGGAGCTACCCACCGAAGCGGCCATCATCAAGGCAGCGCTCGATATAGTTGATATGGGCATTGAAATAGCCGTTATCTCCAGAGGCAAAGAGGGCATCATTGCCGCCACCAAGAAAGAGGTTGTGAAGGCAGTGCCGCCCCCAGTAAAGGTAAAAAGCGGGGTGGGAGCTGGCGATTGCACCATTGCCGGTCTTGCCCTAAAGCTAGCTAATGAAGAACCACTAGCCGAAGCCTGCCGATTAGCGGTGGCGATGGGGACCGCCGCTGTGTTAACCCCTGTC